>QNAU01000036.1 GCA_003641545.1 Thermotoga sp. | reverse complement strand
TATCTTTCCCCTAACCACCATTCTGACCCTTTCAATATCCCTCTCTTTTTCCACAAGTTTCAACAAATTCGCGTATTCCCTCTCTCTCTTCGCCATCTCCCGAAGGACCTTTCTCAGCACGAACCTGTTCGCTCCATCCATGTCGATCCTGTATTCGAAACAGGGCACACCCCAAAAGAGTGCGAATTTCGCCCTTTCGGGCATATCCAAACCTCTGACAAGCTTCCCATAGTATCTGGCGACTCCACATAAGATGTTCAATTTTCCTTCTTTGAACATCCTCAGCAGATTTTCCTCATCCTTTTCAACACTCGATATCTCTATACCATCTTTTTTCAAATCTTCGAGAACCTTCATCAGTTCGTCAAGCTCTCCCTTGGATGGGGTAAAAATCAAAACCCCATCTCTCAGAAGAGATAGAATTTCCTTCAGTTTTTCATGGGATTTGCTTTTTATGATGAGGTTGGATATGTTTCTGACGGAAACCACCAGACTGCCCACATCGAACCCGAGTAGCTCTCTGAACAGAAGTGGCTTCAACCCTTTGGGTCTTGCGGTCGCGGATGAAACGACCAGTATCCCGTGATCGGTGTGGATGGGTTCCTCCTTCGACTCAGCTTTCATCATCATCTCGAATCGTTCTTTAACGATCTTTTCAGGTATTCCCGTGAGAATTATGATTCGATCAATGTTACTCGAGGATTTGAGCACCGAATCCACATCGTCGATGAATATGAAATCGAATTTCTTGGTCTTCACAGCATCCCAGCTTCTCGATATGAACTGTGATGACACCAAGAGTATGTCGAATTCATCCTTAACGATCCTCTCCATCGCTTTTTCTCTGTCCGATTTTCTCAGTTTCGAATGGTACAGAAGAATGCGTTCGTTTCCATCCGAGAGTTTCACCATCCTTTCATAAACCTGTGTAGCTAAGATTATGGTTGGAAACACGAGGAGTGATTTTCCCTCATTTTTGGAGATCCAAAGGGCTGTTATCATACCGAAGGTTGTCTTTCCAACACCAGTTGGAGCGACGACGGTGAAACTTTTCGAGGAGAGCACTCTCTTCATCCACGTTTTTTGAAACGAGGTTGGCTCGGAACCGATCTTTCTCTGAAAGAACTCGACGTATTCTCGAAATCTCCTCTCAAGTGCGACGATCTTCTCGTATTCCTTCAACGTTCCAATCTTTCTCATTCTTTCCATCATTTCAATCTTCGCATCGAGATCCAGAACATCGAGTTTAAACGTATCGTTTGGAAGACATTGCTCACATGGAAGCATCCTCATGTTCCTCAGATCGGTGTTCAAATCACCACAGTTGATACACGAATGCGAATATCTCACCCCTATCGGCATTCAACCATCCCCTTTGGAATTCGGTTTCATCGATCCCCTCGATCCGACGGAGTGTGCCACCAGGATCAGAATGGTCAGGATGTACGGGATGGAGAAGATCAATGGGGAAGATTTCCACATCGTTTGTATAAAATTCGAAAGGGCGGTGAAGAAACCAAACAATATGGAAAACAACAACAGAACGAGAGGATTACCGTTGGACACCACCACCGTCACCAAAGCTATCCATCCCCTTCCACCCGTCATGTTCTCCACGAAGGATCGTAAGGGGATCGAGAGAGATGCACCAGCCAAGCCACAAAACAACCCGCTCATCATGAAGGATACGTAAATATACTTATTCACGTTGATTCCCAACATGATCATCGCTTCCCTGTTCTTCCCGATCGCTCTGAGATTGTATCCGAATCTGGTTTTTGAAAGCAGGAAATATACGATCAAGGTGATAAGGATTGCGAGATAGTCGAAGATCGTGTAACCGTTGAAAATCTCAAGGATGGATCCCCTTGGAAATGGATCTATGAGTCTCATCTTCGGTATCTCAGAGAACATGATCGTTCCCTTGCTGTTGAAGAGAACCTGCATGGTGAAAACCGTCAGACCATCAGCCATCAGGTTTGTTGCAAGACCAACTATGTAAAGATTGGCACCGAACCTATCGATCAAAAGCACCATGATGAGTGAAAACAGGATGGATACCAAAGTTCCCGCGAAAGTACCAAGCAATATATTTCCCGTCACATTCGCGATGTGAGCGGAGAAGAAGGCGGATAGCAGCATCAGTCCTTCTAAACCTATGTTGAGATATCCCGAAATCCCTGTGAACAGTCCACCAATCCCAGCGAAGAGTATCGGAGTTGTCATGGAGAAAGTCATGTGGAGAATTTGTCCCATCATCTTCTCCTTCCTTTGAAGAATCTGAAGATACTTTCGGCGGTCACCAAGTAGAATACCACCGCCTGAATCATCTTGGACAATTCTGGTGTCATATCACCGAATATCGAAGCCATCTGTGATCCAACCTCCAGAAATGCGAAGAAGATCGAGGCTGGTATTATAAAAAGAGGTCTGTTTCTGGATATCAGGGCAACCGCTATGCCGTTCCAACCGTATCCGTAGGAAAAGCCTCGAACCATCCTGTGATGTATACCGAGTATATCAACTGTTCCAGCCATTCCGGCGAATCCACCGCTGAGGAATGCGGAGATCATGAGAATCCTTTCGACCTTCACACCCCCGTATCTCGAGAAAAGCTCATTTTTCCCCACGAGTTTCATCTCGTATCCAAGAACGCTCCTTCTCAACACCACATCCATGATCAATATCGAACAGAATGCAAAGAGAATTCCAAGGTGCAGGTTTCCAAAAGCTTCGAAATTTGGGAAAGACAAATCCTTGGGAAGATACGGAGTTGCCGAAATGGGAGAATTTTCATCCAACAGAGGCCCCTCGATCAAAGAATTCGCCAAGTGAATCAAGATGATACCTATCAAAAAGGATGAAATCACCTCACTTATCCCGTGTTTTATCTTCAGCATTCCGGATATCATGGATACGCTTCCACCCACAACGAAAGATAGAACGGGAAGTATCAGGATGAAAAGATAGGGATTATTCTCCCCAAGTTGTAGTCCAAGGATCGTCGCCACGAGTGAGGAGAAATAAACCTGTCCTTCCAGTCCGAGGTTGAAATAACCTGAAACAAAACCGGCTGAAAAGCCGAGGCCGGTGAACATGAGCGGGATGGACAGGGTGAGCATGTTTCCAAAGAAATAAAGATTCGTGAAAGGTCCCAAGAAGAATGCCTTCAACGATGAGATGGGATCTTCACTGACTATGGATATGACGACGATCGCAAAGATGAGTGAAAGGCATATTATCCCGAGTGTTCGAAGGAACTCTTTCCCTCTCCTCATCTTCATCCTCTCATCTTTTCCACTTTTCCCACCATGGCTTCAACGATCCTCGCCTTGTCGATGCGTCCATCGTTGAGGAATTCGGATGATATTTTACCCTTGTGAAAGATTAAAAATCTATCCACCACATCCACGAATTCATCATAATCCTTGGACGACACGATCACACTTTTACCCTCATTTTTCATCCTCAACATCTCATCCTTGAGTAGCTGTAAAGATAACATATCCAGTCCCCAAGATGGTTCCTGAAAGATCAGAAGATCGGGATCTCCAAGGATTTCCCGCGCTATTATCAACCTTTGAAGACTCCCACCGGATAGCGATTTCGCTGGAAGATCAGGATCCATCGTTGCGATACCACAGATTCTCAGAACCTTCGTGGTGTATTCCATGATTTTGTTCGTATTCAGAAAGAAACATCCGGAAATCTTTGGACTCTTCCTGACATTCACCACGACATTTTCCCATATGGAGCAATCGAGACACGATCCCACCCTTCTTCTATCGGCGGGAACGAATCCGATACCGAGCTCCCTTCTGTCCATGATATCCTTGAAGGTTATATCCTCACCCTTGAAAATTATCCTGCCACCACTTGGAATCCTCAATCCAAAGAGTATTTCCATGAACAGGTCCACTCCACTTTCGGAGAAGCCGAGGATGCCAAGTATTTCTCCTCTTCGCAAGGTGAAGCTCACATCTTCAAGTAAAACCCGACCTTTTTGGTCGTATCTGAGATTCTTGATTTCCAGTATTTTCTCACCCGTTTTGGACTCATCGTACTTTACTTCAAATTCCGTTCTCTCTTCACCGAACATCAATCTGAAAAGTTCTTCCTCGCTCATTCTGGATTTATTGAACGGTCCGATGGTTCTCCCATTTCTCATGACCGTTATCTCATCCGCCACCTTCATAACCTCATCCAATCTATGACTTATGAATATTACAGTTTTCCCCTCCATTTTCAACGATTTCAACATCCTCAGAATATCCTCAGCTTCCATATCATTCAGAAGTGATGTGGGTTCATCTAAGATGATGATCTTCGGTTCATCCTTCAGAACTCTGAGTATCTCCACCTTTTGTTTTTCTCCCAAGCTGAGGGACGATACTTTTGAATCAGGGTTCAGATTCATTTGGAACCTTTCCATGATTTTCGTTGCGTTCTGTCTCAGCCTCCTTTTGGTCACAATATTCAACGGATCATCCATTCCCACCGCGAAAAGATTCTCGGCAACTGTAAAATCCTCTATCAAAGCCAAATGTTGATGAACCATTCCGATACCAAGTTTGAGAGAATCACGCGCACTTCTGATCTTCACTTTTCTTCCGGATATCCATATCTCACCTTTATCCATCCTCTCTATACCCGCCAGTATCCTCACGAGCGTGCTCTTCCCAGCGGAGTTTTCTCCAACTATTGCATGTATGGTGTTCCTTTTCACCATGAGATTTGCATCCCTCAATGCGGTTATCTCTCCGAATTTTTTCCACACGTTCTTCATCAAGATGTGATGATCCATGAAAATCGAACCTTTCATTTGGATGATCCAAGTGGCGAAATTAAACCCTTTTTCAACTCCTCGTAGATTCCCTTCATTTTGACACGTATATCGTTTGGAACATTCCTCAAGTAATTCGGATCATCGAATGTAAAATCTATCGCTCCCTCTTTAACCCCCCATATTTCAAAAGTTCCGAATTTCAGTTTCCCTTCATACGCTTTCTCCATGATGTATTTCACCGCGAGATCACACCTTTTCAAAACACATGCGAGTATCGTATTTGGTGAAAGATGTATTATGTTGGCATCAACACCGATGAGGTATTTTTTCATATCCTCCGCCTTTCTTATTATCCCAGCATTCGAACCTCCAGCGACCATGAACACAACATCCACACCTTCTTTGAACATCATCTCCGCCAATTCCTCTCCCTTCTTCGGATCGTGCCATGAACCAACGACGGAGAACAGAACTTTGATCTCCTCGTTCACCGCCTTTGCCCCATTTTCAAATCCAGGCTTTATTTTCCTCATCATGGTGGGATAGATATCCCCCGCTATCAATCCAACTTTCAGATCTGAATTCGAGTTTTCCATCGATGATGTGGTCACCAATCCAGCAAAATAACCCGCCAAGAAGGACATCTCCTCATCTCTAAAACCAATGGAGAAGACGTTGGGAAGTTTCGATCTACTCACACCATCTATTATGGCATACTTGATCCTCGGGAACATTCTTGCAGATTTTTCCACATTCTCCGGCATCCCTTCTGTCAGCGTTATTATCAGATCGTATTTCCCCGTCGCTGAAAGTCCCATCAGGATTGAACCCCACCTACTCATGTTGTAACCCGCTTCCACCACTTTCAAATCTATCCCGAGTTTTTGTGCCATCTCCTTCGCACCTTTGACGGTGGACTCAAATATCGGATTCCCTCCAACCTGCCCTGGAATCAATAAGGCAACGGAATAAGACAGAACCACGATTCCCACGATCATCAACCCTGCGAATAGCGGAAGGGCTCTTCCAACCAAGATCATCACCTCCACGACGTGGCGGATATCAGCTGAAGAAGAAGTATAGAATCAGCAGTACTATCCCCAAAACTATCAGTGAAAGTATCAAACCGTAAACGAATTCCAACGGTAAACCGAATTTGGTTTTCCTCTCTTCGAGTGAGACGCTCCTAACTCCACTTCTTCTTTCTCCACGTGTCTCATCCTTCTCAAACTCTTTCAGTATGTATTCGACCCACTTTTTTTCCTCATTTTCAGACAACTTGGATTTCAACCTTTCCTCATCTATCATGAGTTTCACGTTCTTGAATATGACTGCTTTTCCTATTACTCCATTGCCGAAATCCACCTTTATCAGGACGAAGTTCCTCGATATGGTCGGTATTATTTCCTTCGAGACGAGTTCACCCACGAACGGTTTCGTGTTCTCGCCATCCTCGGAGAAATGATCGGGGAAATCTTCCAGGAGTTTCTTCTTGTATTCTTCCGAACCGAGGTTCATCACCACAAAGAATATCCTGTCGCCTATCTCGAACATATCTATCGGTGCCCCAGCTATCGGATCGACGATGGGATATATCTCAGGTAATCCCTTGAGATCCGCTCGTTCGTATATCTTCTTCATCAACTCACTTTCTTCTGATTCACTCGCAACTTCGCTCGTGACATCTTCGAAATCCAGAAGTTCATACGCTATGTCGAGCTCCACCCTCGATGACCATCCTTCCAGCATCTCACGAAGGATCAACCTCAAAACTTCCTCATCCTTCTCCTCTATGCACCTGTGAACCTTCAAAGTCCACTTCATCCTTCCATCCTTGTTCAACTGTGCCCCTATGAAATTTTTGAAATCGTGGTTCAGATCCTTCAAATCCTCGTCCGAATTTATGAATTCTTCCTTTATCTTTCTCAGTTTTTCCTTGAACTTGGTGTATGAAACTTTAACTATGTCTACATCCTTAATGTCCATGTACTTTCTCGGTAGAACCACAAAATCCATCTCCAACTCTCCACTGCTTCTACCGAGAAAATAACCGATGTATATTTCATCCGTCACCTTACTCAACGCCCTGAATTTGAGGAGGAAAAATTCAGCCATCACCTTTCACCTTCATTTGATGTGAAATGGTGTTTTCTCAACGAAATGTCATCTAAGAAATTCATCGCTTCTCTTTCGAATCTCAGCACATATTCCCTGTATTTCCTCTCCTTGAGCCTTTCGTAGATCTTCTTCTCGCGTTGAAGTTCGAGAAATTCGCGCACCTTCTCCTCCAAAATTTCCTCCATCTTCCTTCTCCTCATCTCAAGTTCATCCACGTTGTCCTTCAAATCCCCAATGTATCTCAACCTGTGAAGAATCATGTGCACTTGATTCATATCCCTTCTGAACTTCTCTTCCTCTTCGATCATCTCGATGATTTTTTTTCTCTTCTCATCCTCAATTCTGCTTATTTCACCCTTGACCACACTTATCTCTTCCATCTTCATCCTCTCATAAGATCTTTTCAAACTCAGCAGTCTCTCGAGTCTGAATTTGAATCTTTCCACGGGAGAATCACCTCACGATTTCATCAAAACAGACCGAACTCCATACCCTTATCCAAAGGATAACATCTTATCGCTTTGTTCGGGAAGTCCTTTATCTTCAGCTCAAGTGTTATCTTGTCGAAATCAAGTTTCCCTTCCTTGTATTTCATATCGATCAGAACATTTCCCACGAGACAGTGAAGATCCTTGTTCAACGAGATCGACAGAGAAGTCAATTTGAACGGATCCAACGTCAAAGATTCCTTCAAGTTCAATTTTATCCCGATCTTTGGGAATGAAAATCCGTGATTCATGGAAAGTTTCTTGTTCTTCAAAAGGGCGTTCAAATTCAACGACCAATCTATAAAGTTCATCGAGCCTTTGAGTTTCATGTAGGATATCTCGAAGGGATCCGTTTTCGTGTGGAATTCAGAATTCAAACTCAACTTCCTGAGATTTCCAAGATCATTCAATGTGAGTTTTACTTTGTTCACGAACTTATCTATCGGTTTTTCAACATCGTATTTGAAGACGAAGGATTTTGAAAATGAAAAAGAGTGTTTCTTCCCTTTGGAATCACCGGATATCGTGTATTTGGTGTAATCGAACCGTTTATCGTAAACTTTATATATGGTTGAGGTTTTTATTCCCCAATTTAAGAGAAACCTGAATCTCTGATCGGTTGTCAAGAGAAGATCTGACCAGTTCTTTTCCTCCTTCTCGAAATCGTAGGATATCTTCGAGCCGATCTTCAAATTTATCGGGGGAATCTTGAAAGAATCGGATATGGTGAGCAAGTTCACATTCTTGTTGTTTTTGAAAGAAGCACCGTTCTCCTGAATCGCACGTGTGAATTTGTGTGAAAGACCCACCGACACATTCGGAATCGATTCGAATTTCAACGAAGAATTCAGAATGTTCGCCAATCGGAATCCCTTTTTCTTATCGCTCGTGAAAAAATATCCGAACTTGTTCGAATAATTTGTGGAAAGAGTTGTTCCAGGTATCGGTGAATACGTCAGCGGATTCAAAGAAAAAGTGTCATCCTTGAGAAATTTGAAAAAATTCTCACCCCCACCTTTCATCGAGTAGCTCAAGTTGTAAGATGAAGATATCGTTTTTATTCCTATGGGACCGTAAACATCGTATCCTCCCGTCGATACACCCACACTCGCATTCCCCTTGACATGATAATCGTCGTAGAAGCTCAAAAATGGATTCACATTCTTTTCGTGTGGGAAGGTGAGAGAATGTGTGAACTTAGCCAAGCTTATATTCAATTTTTTATCCTCGCTGAGACCTATGGAATACTTCGCTTTGCTCAACGAGATGGATGGAAAACTGTAAGTTCCAGAAAAATTCGATCCATTGTTTTTGAAAGAATCGAGAAATTTCAAGTTCAATTTTCCGGACAAAAATTTTCCAGATAGTATCAATCCGTATATCGTGCTTCCCGATCCTATATCGGACAGATTCGTCTTCCAACTTCTCTGATACGTGGTTGACAACGTGAGATTTTTCGACAACTTGTCATTCAAACCCATCTTTAAAATCCTGCTGTGGGTTTCGGAATCCTTCGGAAGGGTGTCGGAGTATTTCAAGTAACTGCTGAGCTCATCGGTGAATCTGTGGGATACGTTGAAGTTCAAGGTTGTTCCCGCACCTTTTCCTTTCTCCACCCACTTCATCCCGAAGTTACCGTATTCATCTTCTCCAGTTGGAAAGTTGAAGTTGTACGACATTATCCATCCATTCTTCATCGTACTCGACAACGAGAACTCAAGTGGTTGCTTCGGATCCTTCAGGGAAAAAAAGTAAACTGGATAGTACACAACGGGAACACCGAAGAGATACATGACGACGTTGTAAGCTATCAACTTATCCGATGGAAACAGTTCTATGTATTGAGCTTCATATCTGTAATACAACTTGTCGAAATCGCAGGTCGTCACGAATCCCTTCTTTATCTCCGTGTAGTTGTCCCTGTCTATGTGAACCACGACCTCATCACCGTACAGTTTTATCTTCTTCTCCTTCTTCGAGAAGAGTTTGAACTTCGTTTCCCCTTTGACTTTGTAAGCGATTGCCACATCCTCATCGAACTTCACCTTCAATTTCTCACCGATGTACGTTTCTTTTTCCTTTTTTTTGTTCTCAAAAGTATATCTAACATTCCCAACAGCGATCAAATATTTGGCTTTCTCATCCTCGATATGAACTGTGACGGTGGATGCCTCCAATATGGAGTTTTTGTACTCCATCCTGAC
>QNAU01000035.1 GCA_003641545.1 Thermotoga sp. | reverse complement strand
TTCGAAATCAACTTCGACCATGTATCCTGGAAAGATCACCAAATAGTTATCGGATGGCTTACAGTTTTCAATTTGAACTCCAAAGGCTGGTTTTTCGGATTTCAAAATTATTTTTTTACCCTCGACTTTCCACGAGATCTTTGGATCCCTCAATTCGATCTCCCTGAATTTCCTCAAAATCAAGTGGTTCTCGATCATCTTACCATCGCATTTCAAGATGAGGTGAAGGAAATCACCATTTCCATCCACGTTCATTACCTTCATCGAAGAATCGGCTGGGATGTGGGCATCGATTTTTCTCTTATCGATCATATTTCCTTCAACATCCCAAAATTCCACGTTCAATTCCCCTTCGATGGGCTTTTTCAGATCGTTGACAACGTATATCTCCACCTCATCCTTTCTGATCGCCAAAGGTAGAAGAGGAGCATAAAATCTCTTAGTGTAATAATACAGAGCTTTCGGTCTCTTGAAGTAATCCACAGAGGACCAGCTGAAAACGGGCCATGAGTCGTTGAACTGCCAATACAGAGTCCCTGCTGTTCTGTATTTTCTACTTCTCCAGTGTTCAACCCCAGTTTTTATCGCCTCAGCCTGTATCAACTGGGAGAGATACACTATGGATTCGAAATCGACCACAAGTCCGAATTCCGAATTGATGAATTTCATGATTCTTTCCATTCCATCCACCTGCTTGTTGTGATGTAACATGACCTCCGAGAAGGGATACATATCTTCTTCCTTTGCGAAAAATCGAATCGTTTCCATGGAGGGGGCGGATTGAAATCCAAACTCGCTGACGAATTTCCCCCTGACATTTGTATATTCTCTGAAATCGACCCATCCAGACCACACATGCCAAACGTGAAGATCACCGGCGGACTCCGAATTCGCCTTCTTCCCACCGTATGGACTCGAGGGCCAATACGGTGTTGAAGGGTCCTCTCTGGAGCATATCTTCGGAAAGTCGTTCAGATACAACCTGTTGCCCAGATTTATTCCATCCACCTTCGTGTCGAATCCCCATTCATCGAATCCCCAGTTATTTTCGTTGTTTCCGCACCACAGAACTATACTCGGATGATGTCTCAACTTTATCACTATCTGCTCCGCTTCCTCATTCACGAGTTTTCTGAACCATTCGAGGTGATCCGGATATTCGGCGCACGCAAACATGAAATCCTGCCAAACCATGATGCCAAGCTCATCGCACATGTTGTAGAACACGTCACTTTCGTATATTCCTCCTCCCCACACCCTAAGCATATTCATGTTCGCATCGTGAGCCATCCTTACGAGATTTTCGTAATCCTCATCCCTGAGCCAGCTGAGTATGGAATCGGCGGGTATCCAATTTGCACCCTTTGTGAAAATTTTCTCTCCATTCACCTCGAATATGAAACTCTCACCTTCACCGTCATCTTCTCTCACCACTCTAACCGTCCTCAGACCTATCTTCTTCTTCTCCGAATGGATCAACTTCCCTTCTTTGAGGAGGTTGAATTCAAATTCATGTAGAACCGGTTCTCCAACATCTTTCGGATACCACAATTCCAATTTCTCATCCAAGATTCCGTCGAATCTGTGGCGATTTCCCTCCATCTTCAAAGGAATCATCAACTTTTCTTCTCCATCTATGCGAACCTCAACCACGTATTTTTCAAGATCATCCGCGATACCTCTGACGTATCCGGTCAGATGGATTGGACCATCCTCATCCAGAATGTATGCGGTTGAACCGAACAGCTCGCCGTCCTCATGAACATCGATGTAAACATCCTTCCATATTCCAACAACCGGTATCCTCGGTCCCCAATCCCAACCGAAGGAATACTGCGCCTTTCTTATGTATACTCTGAAGGTGTTACTGTGTAGTTTCAACCTGCCAAAGTTGTTCTCGAGAATTTTTGCATACCTCACGGGTGAGACCATCTCGACCCTGAGGATGTTGCTACCCACCTTCAACTTGTCCTTCACGTCGAACCTGTATTCCATGAACATGTTCATCGTTTCACCCACGAAGATTCCGTTGAGAAAGATACGTGCCACGGTGTCTATTCCCTCGAAAACCAGTTCGTATTTCATCTTTTCATCGATTCGATCGACGGTGAATTCCCTCTCGTATGTCCAATTCCTCTCCTCCAGATTCCTGAATTTCAGTTCATTCTTTCCAACGTAAGGATGTGGGAACAAGTTCCTCTCGATCAAATCCGCCTGAACACTTCCCGGAACTTTTCCCTCAAATTTGAACTCACCCAAAGAATCCTCCACATTCCAAACCCCGTTTAGAATTATTTTCAAGGATCATCCCTCCATTCCATGTTCTGTTCATCCAACACCCCGAATTATGATACCACAGTATGCGATTCGGAGAGTGATTCAACCGAATCACAAGATTCAGTTATAATACTTCTGAACCGAATCGCAAAGAGGAGGGAAATTCATGGATGAGAAATTCAGGATCCTGATAGCAAAACCCGGACTCGATGGTCACGATAGGGGTGCCAAGGTGGTTGCCAGAGCCCTGATGGATGCTGGCATGGAGGTTATATACACCGGTTTGAGGCAAACCGTGGATTCCATAATAAACACTGCGATTCAAGAGGATGTGGATTTGATAGCCCTCTCCATCCTTTCGGGTGCTCATCTCAGTGTTTGTGAAAGATTGTTTAAAAAAATGAGAGACATGGGGATGGATGTTCCCGTCGTGGTTGGGGGAATCATACCCGAGGAGGATGTTGAAGAGTTGAAGAAGATGGGGGTCAAGGAGGTGTTCGGTCCTGGAACATCGATAAAGAGGATCGTCGAGGAGTTGAAAAGGATAATCGTCGAAAGGAGAAGAAGAGGTGAATGACGTAGAGAGAAATATGGAGATATCGAAATTGCTCTCCGATGTGGAAAAAGAACCCAAGAAATACCACGAGTTCCTCAGGAAGATCGACATCGATGAGCTGTGCAAGGTCGATATAATAGGGGTGTTTGGATCATCCGGAAGCGGTAAGAGTAGCCTCATAGGTAAGCTCGCGAAACTTTACAGAGATGAGGAAAAGAAAGTCGGAATAATCGCCATAGATCCCACGAGTTCGAAGAGTGGCGGTGCCTTCTTAGGTGATAGGATAAGGATGAGGGATCTATTCGAGGATCATGGTGTTTTCATAAGAAGCGTCTCGGAGAAGAACACGGGCTTGGGATTGAATTCCTCGATATTTTCCATGGTGTTCATCTTAGCTTCAAACGGGTTCGAAAAGATCTTCGTTGAGACTGTCGGTTCCGGTCAGACCAGTGTGGATATAACCTCCCTATGTGATCTGAGTCTGCTGGTGATATCTCCTGGCTCCGGTGATGAGATTCAATTCATGAAGGCGGGTGGAATCGAACAGGCGGATATTCTCGTTTTGAACAAATCCGATCTACCGGAATTTGAATTTCTCGAATTGGAACTAAGAAATGCGATGATACAGAAAAGGACGGTCAGAGTTTCCACGATCAAGAATGAGAATGTGGATCTTCTCAAGGATGAAATCGAGGTTCTCCTCTCGAAACGAAAAAAATCAGTCGGTTATTGTAGAGAAAAGATGAAAAAGCGTTTGAAGAAACACGTCGAGTTGATACTCTTCGAGAATTTGAGGAAGGTGTTATCCAGCATCGAATTCGATCTTTCCAGATACGATGTGGAGATGTTGAGGAGTAGAATCGTTGAGGATCTATATTTCATGGTGAAAAATGAGAAGGGGGGATGATTTTGAACATCGAAGTCAACAGGATCGATCACATCGGTATAGCTGTCAAGTCAATCGAGGATTCGATGAAACTTTACTCCGATCTTCTGAATCTCGAGAAGGAAGGTATTGAGGAGCTGGAAGAGAGAGGGTTGAGGGTTCACATCTTCAAGGTTGGTGAGACAAAATTCGAACTCCTCGAACCAACGAGGGAGGATTCGGAGATATCGAAGTTCCTCGAGAAAAAAGGGGAAGGGATACACCATATAGCCTTGAACGTTGATAACATAGAAACGGCATTTGAGAGGGCGAAGGATATGGGATTCAGGATCATAGGTGATACGATACAAAGGGGTGCGGGAGGAAGGAGGATATTCTTTCTCCATCCCAAAGATACGGGTGGAATACTGATCGAATTCGTGGAGGGAGGAAGGGAGAATGAATAACGATGGAAAGACCATGGAAGATCTCATCGAAGATTTGAAAGAAAGAGAAAAAAAGATAGAGGAGGGTGGTGGAAGGGATAAGATAGAGAAACAGCATGCCAAGGGTAAATTAACCGCGAGGGAGAGGCTGAATCTACTGCTGGATGAGAACAGTTTCGTCGAGATAGACAAATTCGTGAAGCACAGAGGGACGAATTTTGGGTTGGATAAACTCGAACTTCCAGCAGATGGTGTGATAACCGGAATAGGTGAGATAGATGGTAGAAAAGTGGCTGTTTTTTCGCAGGATTTCACCGTCATGGGTGGATCCCTCGGCGAGATGCATGCCAAGAAGATCGCCAAGATACTCGATCTCGCACTTAAACTTGGAATACCGGTCATAGGGATAAACGACTCCGGTGGTGCCAGGATACAGGAAGGGGTGGATTCACTCTACGGATACGGTGAGATCTTCTTCCGCAACACTCTCGCTTCCGGCGTGATTCCCCAGATAACGATCATTCTCGGTCCATGTGCCGGTGGTGCGGTTTACTCACCCGCGATGATGGATTTCGTTTTCATGGTGAAGAATATTTCGAGAATGTTCATAACGGGACCACAGGTCATAAAGGCTGTGACGGGCGAGGAAATATCCCAAGAGGATCTCGGAGGGGCGTTAGCTCACAACTCCAAAAGTGGTGTCGCTCATTTCATGGCGGACAGTGAAGAAGAGGTTTTCCAGAATGTCAGGAAGCTACTCTCATACATCCCGTCGAACAACATGGAGGATCCACCCGAATTCGAATACGATGGAACAACGGAGGTTTCAGACGAGATATTGAACATGGTTCCGACCAATCCGAACAAACCTTACGATGTGAAGAGGATAATAGAGATGGTCGTGGACGAAGGTTCCTTCATGGAGGTTCACAAACATTACGCGAAGAACATAGTCGTCGGATTTGCGAGAATAATGGGAATGAGTGTGGGAATAGTGGCGAACCAACCCAGTCATCTTGCGGGTGTTCTCGACATAGATTCATCGGACAAAGCTGCAAGATTCGTGAGGTTCCTCGATGCTTTCAACATACCGATAATCACCTTCGTCGATACACCTGGATACCTCCCCGGCGTCGCTCAGGAGCATGGGGGTATAATAAGACATGGTGCAAAGCTGTTGTATGCTTACAGCGAGGCAACCGTCCCGAAGATAACGGTGATCCTGAGGAAGGCATACGGTGGGGCATACATAGCGATGGGCAGTAAGCATCTCGGTGCGGACATCGTGATGGCATGGCCCACGGCGGAGATAGCGGTGATGGGACCGGAGGGGGCGGTCAACATAATATTCAGAAAACAACTCGAAACGGCTGAAAACAGGGAGGAGCTCAGGAAAAAGTTCGTTCAGGAATACAGGGACAACTTTGCAAATCCTTATGTGGCTGCATCTCGTGGTTACGTCGACATGGTGATAGATCCCAAGGAAACGCGGGAAAAACTGTTTGAGGCTCTGAAATTTACCGCAACCAAGGTTGAGAGCAGACCGAAGAAAAAACATGGTAACATACCATTGTGATCAAGAGGTGAAACTGTGAAAGAGGCGTTGAACATCACCTTCACGGGTCTGATAGTCGTGTTCTTGGGTTTGACCATTCTCTTCTTCATATTTCTGATCATGTCCAAACTGCTGGCGGGAAGAGTGGAGAGCCTGAAATTCACCGAACCCAAGCGGAAAGTCAGAAGAATTCAAGAAACTACAGCGGTTGAAGAGAAAGATTTGAAGATCGAAGCGGTCATATCCGCGGTGATGAATCTGATCTTTGAAAGCCCACGGACTCTTCCTGTGATTTCCAAATCAAGGAGAAAGAGCAAATGGAAGGTCAGGGGATGGAAAGCCTCAAATTCCGGATGGATGGACACGAATCTGATCGAATGGAGAAGGGGTGTTAAAGGATGGTCAGGAGATTTCGAGTGAAGATAGATGGAAAAATATACGAGGTCGAAGTTGAGGAAATAACCGGAACTCCAACGATTTCAAGGATCAAAGAGGAAGAGACAAAGAAGAAGATGAGACAGGTCGCGAAGAAAGTGAGGGAGAAAGAGGAGGAAAAGACGATCGAAGTAGAATCAAAGCGTGAAATTGAAAAAGAAAAAACCACCGAAGGTGATGAAAATTTGAAAATCGTGACCGCACCCATGTCCGGTATGATAGTGAGTGTCGATGTTGAAGAGGGTGTCAAGGTTTCTCCCGGTCAAACCTTGCTGGTTCTCGAAGCCATGAAAATGGAGAACTCCATAATTTCCGAATGTTCGGGCATAGTCAAGGAAGTTCTCGTGAAGAAGGGGGACAGCGTCGAGACCGGGCAGAAACTTCTGATCATAAAGTCTTCCTGAGGGGGGATAACATGCCGGAGATAAGGGTTGTGAGCTTCAACTTGGCGGGTGAGGAATACGCCATAGACATCATGAAGGTGGACAGCGTCTCGGAGAACGTACCAACCACAAAATTGCCCGGTATGCCATTCTACATGGAAGGAATAATAAATCTGAGAGGGGAAGTCATACCTATCATAAATCTGAGGAAGAAATTCAACATAGAGGATTACGATGATTCGTGGAAGGAGAAAGCGAAGATAATAATAATCTACAGGGACGGGAGGAAAGTAGGACTTCTGGTCGATGAGGTCAAAGAAGTGGCAAGTCTCGATCAGGAGCAGATAGATGACAAGGAGAACGTTGGAAGCAACATAGGGGAAGATTTCATAAGTGGTATAGCCAGAAAAGGGGACAAGATGATAATTCTTCTCGATGTCGACAAGATCGTCGGTGAAGAGGTGATGAGTATATAAAAAAATGGTGCCGAGGGCGGGATTTGAACCCGCACGGGCTGAAGCGCCCACATGGCCCTCAACCATGCGTGTCTGCCAATTCCACCACCTCGGCACTCGAATGATAATATATCAAAAAAAGCCGTGGAATTCAAGATTTTTCAAAGTTTCATCCCCAAGGAACTGAGGCTCATTTTCACATGGAACGAGGGGAAAAATCATGTTTCAAAAGGTATCGAGCATCCTTCTTTTGATTTTCCTCACCCTTACAACCACGGAAATTCAAGCGGGGAAAAATGTGAATTCCGTATTTGGGGTTGGGTATGCTGTGCCAGGATACGCAGAAAAAGTTTCCGAAATGGGTGCAAGATGGGTCAAGATTCCTTCAGTTTGCTGGGGGAGGATAGAACCAACACCTCCTCAGGATGGTAAACATTTCTATCGTTGGAAACATCTGGACGGTTTGATCAAGGAGTATCAGAATGCTGGTTTTCACATTCAGATAGTCATAAAATCCGCCTGCCCTTGGGGAACGAAGGGATTTGCTTCTCCACCTGAGAGTTGGCGTAGAAGTTATCCCCCCAAGAAGGAACACTGGGATGACTACTACCAGTTTGTTTACAATCTCGTGGAGCGATATGACGGTGATGGGTACAGAGATATGCCTGGATTACGTTATCCAATCAGATACTATGAGATAGAATCGGAAGCTCAACATCACATCTTTTGGGCTGGGACGGTGGGAGAGTATTGCCAACTGTTAAAAACAGCTTATAAAGCCGCCAAAAATGCTCATCCTGAAACCAAGATTATATTAGCTGGAATAAACTTTGGAAGCCTTTTCGATGATAATCCCTCCCCGGAGGATCTGATGCGGAAAGTTGGATCCTTACCGAAAAAATACAGGAGAGAAATGTCCTTCATTCGTGAAACCTTGGCTATGGTGAATTACTATGATGTGGTGGATTACCATTACAACAGAGATTATACGGGTGCTTACTCTGCCGTAAAATGGTTGAGGGAAGAGATGAAAAAGTATGGGTGTCAAAAAGAAATATGGGCTGGGGATACCGCAAGCGTGCCATGGATCACGGATGTAAAATATGGTGATATTCTCAAAATTTTGATGAACCCATCCCATCCACATCATCGAAAGGTATCCAAATGGTTTAGAGCTGAGCAGGCTAAATTGTCGGTGAAGAAAATCATCGTGGCGGTTGGATTGGGAATCAAAAAGGTTATTTTGGAGTCCATCAGGGATTTCCCCAGCAATGCATACACTGGAGTTCACAGAGAGAGCTGGTTCTTGGCTGGTTTCTTCAACGAGGATAAGACACCAAGACCAGTCTTTTACGCTTATCTTCAACTGGTGAAAAAGCTTGAAAATTTCCAGAGAGTAGAATCTTTACTGAGAAACGGAACATACATTTACAGGGTTATCTTTCCTGATAGAAAACCTATGTACATTGTGTGGAGTGAAGGGAAGAACAGAAGAATCAGATTAGATATAGGATGTTCTCATGTTAAACTGGAAAAGGTCATCACCTCTGAAACAGGAAAGCCAAATGTGATAACGATGAAAGTGAAGGAAGACAAGGTTGCTCTATCCATAGACAGCACGCCTGTGTTTGTGGAATGTGTAGACGAAAAAGCCGTTGGAGAAGATGAAAGAGTTAACACCCTGTCTGATGTAAAAAATTAATTTATAAGCAACTTAAGAAACTTATGGAAACCGAACAAGAGTATCAATCAAAATCGTTAACTGCATCCCAAGTGTACGTAATCCGCGAAGCCAAAGTCTTCCTATTTACACCCATCAACTTCACCTTCATCTTTAGCCTCCCCACAAGCCTCAATAAAAATCCCTCACTCGGAAATGCTCCCGCAACCCTGCTCCTCCTCTTTATCTCTTCATTCACCCACTCAATCACGTTCACTGTCCTTATCCTTCTCCAATGCTTAACCGGAAATGCCTTGTAATTGAATAAGTCGTAAATATATCTCTCACATACATCAGCCGCTTTTTCATCCCCGCCTCTTCAAGCTCTTTTATCATCTTTTGAAGCTCTTCTTCGCTCCTCAGACTTTCTTTTAATTTTTGCCCTATCTCTTCCATCCCTTCTTTGGCACCTTTCTCAAAATATCTCTAACGAAATGCACATGACACACACCTTGCAAGTATGATTCGATTATTGCATTTAAGGATCTGTGTCTGAAATGGTTCTTCCCCAAGTTGAGGCTTCAAGGGTGTCAGTTGTCCATATTTTGTTTTCAGTGTTCTTTCATACGAAAGAGCCCTGCTTCTTCCTGTGCCTCATATTCCATGATAGTGTTTAGGAACCAATTCTCCAAAATCTGAACTCAGCGGTTCATACCGTGAATTTATCTACATTCTTTTCCAGAATCTTGACAAGTTCCATGAGCCTGCCACTCATATCACCGATTATCCTTCCCGCCTCTTTCAGCTTTCCATAAAGCACGGAGAGTTCCTCAATCCCATTCGCCACCTTGACCATGGAATCCATGATCGTAGCAGCACTGCTGTTCATTTCTTGAGATGTCGCACTCAGCTCTTCTGAACTCGCAGTGACTTCATTTATCATCGAGCTTATCTCATTCACATGCAACTGTATGTCCTTGAATGCCTCTATGGCAACGTTAAC
>QNAU01000034.1 GCA_003641545.1 Thermotoga sp. | reverse complement strand
GCTGGAGATTGGAAGAATCCACCTTTTTGTTTGAAAATGTTAAAATAAAACGGATTGAAAATGAAAATCCGGAGGTGGAATATATGAAGGCTTTACTTCTGATAGACCTTCAGAATGATTTTGTAGTGGAGAATGGTGCCTTATACATTCCGGGAGCTGAAAAGGTGGTGAATTACGCGTGCAAGATGATCGACGAATTCAAGGATAAGAATCTCCCAATAGTAACCACACAGGATTGGCATGAGGAAAATGATCTCGAATTTTCAAGATTCCCGAGGCATTGTGTTGAGAACACCTACGGTGCGGATCTACATTGGAAGATCAAGGAGAGGTTGGAGAACTACGAAAAATGGTTCACCGTGAAGAAGAGAAGATTCAGCGCATTCTTCCAGACGAATTTTGACGAACTGATAGAGAGGGAAAGGATAGATTCATTCGATGTGTGCGGGGTCGCGACGAACATATGCGTTCTGTTCACGGTTGAGGAGCTGAGGAACAGGGATATCGATGTCACCGTCCATTCCGCCGGTGTAACAACCTGTGACAGGTTGATGCACGAATTCGCGCTGAAGATCATGAAGGAAATCTTGGGTGTGAAGATCCTGGAAGGTGATGAGGGATGAGGAAGAAGAGATTGGATCCGAGGGTGTTCAAAGTTCCCATAGACAGGATAAGGGCGGGGTATTACAGTGATAAGTATTTCACGAGATACGTCAAAGTGTTGAAACTCGACAACAGGCATCCGAGGGTTCTGTATCAATTCTTCCCAAGAAAGGATGCGATAATCGTCGGATTGGATGAAGCCATATCCATTCTGAGATATGGAACGGGATATTACCGCGATGAGGAAAAGGCGGATAGCATGTTCAGGGAGATACTCAACATAGAGCGGGAGATACAGGCGGTGGCTTATGATTACGACAGGATGAGACTCGAACAGCTCTACAAAAAAAAGTGGGACCTGAGGGAGAGACTCAACGAACTGTGGGTTGACAAGTGGAACGAGATAGAGGTGAAGGCACTCTATGATGGTGACAGTGCCAAGGAGAACGAACCGATAATGACGATAGAAGGTGATCCAGCGTATTTTGGCTATCTCGAAACGGTTGTTCTCGGTGTGATAGCAAGGGCGACGAGCACGGCAACCGCGGTTCACAAGGTTGTGAAGGCTGCTAAGGGAAAACCAATCCTCTTTTTCAGTGCCAGATTCGATCATTACTGGATACAGGCGACCGATGGTTACGCAGCGTTGAAAGCGGGAGCCTTCGGTGTTTCAACGGATGCGAACGCGGATTACTGGGGAGTGGAGAGCATGGGAACGATACCCCATGCACTCATAGCAGCTTACGATGGATCGACATCCGAAGCTGCACTCGCCTTCGACAGACACATAGAACCCCACGTCAACAGGATTGTCTTAGTGGACTGGGAAAATGATTGCATAGGAACGACCATAAAAGTTTTGAAGGATTTCTATGAAGCGATGATGGGAAGAAGATTCGTGGTTGGTGAAACGGATCCCGATCCGATAATAGGTCCCGGGAAGGGAAGGATATGGGGTGTCAGATTCGACACGTCGAAGAGTCTGAGGGATAGATCGGTCACACCGAAGGATGAATCATCGCTCGGTGTGTGTCCAGAACTCGTGTGGAAGGCTCGTCAGGAATTCGATAGGATAGGCGCGAAGAACCTCAAGATAATCGTATCGAGTGGTTTCAACGCGGAGAAGATCGAACTCTTCGAGAAACTCGAAGTTCCCGTGGATGCCTACGGTGTTGGATCCGCACTTTTAGAGGAGAAGATACAGATAACGGCGGACATAGTCGAAGTGAATGGGAAACCGTGTGCGAAATACGGGAGGAAGAAGGGGGATCTTTCGAGATTGGAAAAGGTGATACTCGATTGATATGGAGGTGGTCGAGATGGGAAGCAGGGAGATAAAAGGAACGTGGGTCGTGAAGAAAGGGTTCGCTGAGATGCTTAAAAATGGTGTGATAATGGACGTCACGACCGCAGAGCAAGCCAAGATAGCGGAGGAAGCAGGAGCAGTTGCGGTCATGGCTCTCGAAAGAGTACCCGCGGATATAAGGAAACAGGGTGGAGTCGCCAGGATGGCGAGCATATCCAAGATAAAGGAGATAATGGAGGCAGTTTCGATCCCGGTGATGGCAAAATGCAGGATAGGACACATAGCAGAGGCGAGGATCCTGGAAGCGATCGGTGTGGATTTCATAGACGAATCCGAGGTTCTGACACCGGCGGATGAAAAGTACCACATAAACAAGCATGAGTTCAAAGTTCCCTTCGTGTGTGGTGCGAGGGATCTTGGTGAAGCGTTGAGAAGGATCGCGGAAGGAGCTGCGATGATAAGAACCAAAGGAGAGGCTGGAACGGGTAACGTTGTCGAAGCTGTCAGGCACATGAGACAGGTCATGGATGAGATACGAAGACTGAAGAACATGCCGGATGAGGAGCTGGTCACCTACGCCAAAGATATAGGCGCACCGGTTGAGATCGTCAGGATGGTTAAGGAACTCGGAAGACTCCCAGTTGTGAATTTCGCGGCGGGAGGAATAGCGACACCAGCGGATGCAGCGCTGATGATGATCCTCGGTGCCGATGGGGTGTTCGTCGGTTCTGGAATATTCAAATCCAAGAATCCGCCGAAGATGGCGAGAGCAATCGTTCAGGCGGTTCTGCACTACGATGATCCGGACATGCTCGCCAGAATAAGTGAGGACATAGGTGAACCGATGAGTGGTAAGGATATCAGAGAACTCGAGGTGAAAATGCAGGAAAGAGGCTGGTGAGAGAACGAAGTGGGAAAGATGAAGATAGGTGTCCTTGGGATACAGGGAGATATAAGAGAGCATGTGATGATGCTGAACAATCTGGGTGTAAATGCGGTTGTTGTTAAAACACCGAAGGATCTCGAAGATCTGGATGGACTCGTGATCCCAGGTGGTGAAAGCACGACGATCTGGAATCTCATGGAGAAGAAAGATCTCATCGAACCATTGAGAAGAAAGATAGAGAAAGGTTTGGCAGTTTACGGAACATGCGCCGGGATGATAGTTCTATCTAAGGGAATAGAGAATTATCCGAATCAGAAAACCCTCGGTGTCATCGACATCACGGTGAGAAGAAATGCCTACGGGAGGCAGGTTGACAGTTTTGAGGTCGATCTCGAGATACCAGTTCTGGGGGAGAGGAGTTTTCGCGCGGTCTTCATAAGGGCGCCGATGATAGTCAAGGTTGGAAAAGATGTTGAAGTTCTCGCGAGACACGGGGGAACTCCTGTCATGGTGAAGCAGGGAAAGATCCTTGTCTCCTCGTTTCATCCTGAACTGACCGAGGATACGAGGATACACGAGTATTTCTTGAAGATCGTGGAATCCGGTGAAAGAATTTGAGGTGAAAACATGGGATTGGAAGTCAAAGTTGACATAGACAGGATGATAGAGGATGGAAAATACAAGGCGTTGAAGGAGATTCTGCAGTATCTTGAACCTGCAGATATAGTCGATCTGATGGAGGATCTGGACCCATCCAAGAAGATAGTCATATTCAGATTGCTGCCCAAGGAACTCGCCGCACAGGTGTTCAGCGAGATGGAAATAGAGGATCAGAAGAAACTCATATCCCTTTTCAAAGAGGAAAGACTCAAATCCATACTTGAAGAACTCGATCCGGACGACAGAACGATCCTCTTCGAAGAACTCCCAGCCAACGTTGTCAGAAAACTTCTTTTATATCTGCCAGCGGATGAGAGGAAGAAGGCTCTGGAACTTCTGAATTATCCTCCCGATTCGGCGGGAAGGTTGATGACACCGGAATTTGTCGATCTTTACATAGATATGACGGTCAAAGAAGCCATGGAGAGAATCAAGAGGATAGCACCGGAGAAGGAGACGATATACACATGTTATGTGATAGATAAAACGAGGAAATTGCTCGGTGTCGTGGAGTTGAAGGATCTCATACTCGCCGATGAGAACACCAAGATAGGGGATCTCATGAACGAGAGGGTCGTGTTCGTCAGGACGACCGATGATCAGGAGAAGGTCGTTCAACTGATGAAAAAATACGATTTGATAGCCATCCCCGTCGTTGACAGTGAGGACAGACTCGTCGGAATAGTGACGATAGACGATGTCCTCGATGTTATGGAGGAGGAAACGGATGAGGACATACAGAGAATGTTCGCGGTTCAAAGGGTGGAAGCTCCCTACCTGCGCACCAATATTCGAACGTTGATATTCAAGAGAATATGGTGGCTCATAGGTTTGATGTTCTTAGAGGCAATATCCGGAAGCGTCATAAAAAGGTATGAAGCATTGATACAGAGTTCGGTTGCGTTGTCCTTCTTTCTCCCGACCATGATAGGAACGGGAGGGAATGCTGGTTCACAAGTTTCATCCTTGATCATAAGGGGAATCGCGACGGGAGAGATAACACTTTCGGACACTTTCAAAATAGTTCTGAGGGAAAGTTTCATAGGCATCGTGCTGGGTGTCACCCTTGGATTCGCCCTGTATTTCAGAGCTTATCTTTTGGTGAGAGACACCGCCATAGGCATAGCGGTTTCATTTGCGCTGGCCATCGTGGTCTTCTACGCGAACTTCCTCGGAGCCATTCTTCCTTTGATAGCGAAGAAGATAAACCTTGACCCTGCCATGATGGCAGGACCATTCATGACAACCTTGGTGGACATAAGCGGAATAATAATCTATTTCCTGACGACGACGAAAATACTCCAGATACTGAGATGATAAAGCGTGCCCGGGGAGATTCGAACTCCCGACCTCCAGATCCGCAGTCTGGCGCTCTATCCAACTGAGCTACGGGCACGTCATTTTCGATTTTATCACAATTTTTCACCATCTCATCCTGTAATATCTGAACCTGTCGAGATATCTTCTATCTAAGAAGAACCTGTGGGTATACATCCCTCCAAGAAAACCACCTATGTGTGCCCACCATGCGACTCCTCCAAAATTCACACCTGCTATTATGCTGAAAGCTCCGTTGAAGAACTGAGACAGAAACCATATTCCCAGGTATATAAAGGCAGGCACAGGTATGAGCATGGGGATGAACAGGATCGGGAAGAAGGTTATTATGTTCGAGCGTGGAAACATAATGAAGTATGCTCCCATGACACCTGAGATGGCACCTGAAGCTCCTATCATCGGAACGCGCGAATCCCAATTGAATATGAAGTGAAAGAGACTCGCTATGATTCCACTCAGGATGTAAAAGATCGCGAATCTGAGGTGACCCATCCTGTCCTCGACGTTGTCCCCAAACAACCAAAGAGCCCACATGTTGCTTATGAGATGTAGCCAGCCACCGTGCATGAACATCGCGGATATGAAGGGGAAGAAGTTGAACCTTGAAACCCCAAGCCTAAGTGCGAAGTATTCGTTGGTGTATCTCGCGGGGACTATACCGTAGGTGTAGAGGAATTTCAGCAGTCCCGCTCTCGAAAGAGACATTTCGTAAAGAAAGACAACGACATTTATGATTATTATGGTCACGGTTATGTAAGGTCTCCTGTAACTCGGTATGGTATCTTTGAGTGGGAACAAACTCATCACCTCGATTCGTCTTCTTGTATGCTAATATTAACAAAAAATCATCTCTGGAGGAATAAGGATGAGAAAATTTGTGGAGAAGTTGAGAAAGGAAAGGAAGGATCTGATCGGACAGGTCATCTCGATGAAAAGGAGATACGAAGGGAAACTGGATCTTCTGGATCTTTCCGTTGGTTCCCCCAACCTTCCACCACCGATATGGGTCGTGGAAACCATGAAAGATTCCATGAAGGTGAGAAGATATCATGGATACCCTCCGAAGTTTGGGGCGGAGGAGCTCTTCGACTCGGTGATGAGATGGTATAAACGAAGATTTGGTGTCAACATACCATCCCACGACAACCTGATAATAACTCCCGGAATAAAGGAAGCGATATTCGATACTCTGGTTTCCATCCTGAACGAGAATGAAAAGGTTCTCGTTCCAGATCCCGGCTATCCGACATACTCGGATGCGCTCATATTCGCGGGTGCTGAGAGAATACCATACAACCCGGAAGAAAAGGATGAAGAGGTTCTCAGGGAAATTGAAACCATGATGGAGAGGGAGAAACCATCCGCCATCGTCCTAAATTATCCACACAATCCGACCGGAAGACTCCCGAGCTTTGAAACTTTATCCAAGATAGTGATGCTCGCCAGAAAGAATGGAATGAAAATCCTGAGTGATATGGCGTATTCGGAGATATTCTTCGAGAATGAATCGCACAGTGTGTTTGAGATGATGGGGGATTTCAAAGACACCGTTGAATTTCTCAGTTTCTCCAAAACTTACAACATGGCAGGATGGCGAATAGGGATCATGGTAGGTGATGCTGAACTGATGAGTTTGGTCAAAACCTACAGATCCGTGAAGCACTCCGGAGTGTTCTATCCCATACAGTTGTCCGCCAAATCGGCACTCGACGATACCCCTGAGGAGTATTACGAAGATTTGAGAACCATCTACAGAAGAAGACGTGATATTCTATGCGAGGAGCTGGAAAAGGGAGGTTTCTCGTTCTCAAGACCCCAGGGGTCGATCTACGTTTGGGCAAAGATCCCCTCCAATTTTCTCGACATGGATACGATGGAATTCGTGAAGCTCATGCTCGAAAGAACGGGAATCCTGGTTTTCCCCGGTGAGATATTCGGAAAGAACGGGAAGAAAAAGGTGAGGTTTTCGTTGGTCGAGGAGGAGGAAAGGCTGAGAGAAGTTGGGGAAAGGTTGAAAAGATTGTGAATTCAGGGGGGAGGATCATGGAGGATTTTGAGAAGTTGAAATCCGAGAAGAAGAGATGGGAAGAGAAAGTTTTAAAGCCAGTTTTGAACAGATTCCCCGAGAGAAAGGGAAAATTCACCAACTCCTCGGGAATCGAGATCGAGAGGTTCTACACGCCCCTTGACATTCCGAGTTTCGATTACATGAAAAAACTCGGTTTCCCCGGTGAATATCCCTTCACGAGGGGAGTTCAGCCGACGATGTATCGAGGAAGACTGTGGACGATGAGGCAGTATGCAGGGTTTGGAACTGCGGAGGAGTCGAACAGAAGATACAGATACCTCCTATCACAGGGACAGACTGGACTGTCCGTCGCATTCGATCTTCCAACACAGACGGGATACGATTCCGATCATCCCCTTTCCGAGGGGGAGGTTGGAAGGGTTGGTGTTGCCATAGACTCGTTGGAAGATATGGAAATACTGTTCGATGGGATTCCCTTGGATAAAGTCAGCACTTCCATGACGATAAACTCGACTGCAGCCATACTTCTCGCCATGTATGTTGTCGTCGCCGAAAAACAGGGTGTGGACAGGAAAAAACTCAGTGGAACCGTTCAGAACGACATCCTGAAGGAATACATCGCGAGGGGAACATACATATTTCCACCCGAGCCGTCCATGAAGATCGTGGTGGATATAATAGAATTCTGCACTAAGGAACTTCCAAAATGGAATCCAATAAGCGTCAGTGGATACCACATGAGAGAAGCCGGAGCCAACGCTGTTCAGGAATTGGCTTTCACTCTGGCGGATGGAATTGAGTATGTGAAGAAAGCCATCGAGAGGGGTTTGGATCCGAACGAATTCGGTGTCAGGATCTCCTTCTTCTTCTCCTCGCACAACAACTTCTTCGAGGAGATAGCTAAGTTCAGATCCGCGAGGAGAATGTGGGCGAGGATCATGAAGGAAAGGTTCGGTGTGAAAAATGAAAAAGCCATGAAGATGAGATTCCACACGCAGACCGCTGGATCCACACTCACCGCCCAACAACCTTTGAACAACGTCATAAGGGTGACACTGCAGGCATTAGCCGCGGTTCTTGGAGGGACGCAATCACTACACACGAACTCCTACGATGAGGCATTGGCACTTCCAACCGAGGAATCCGCCACCCTCGCTTTGAGGACCCAACAGATAATAGCGTATGAATCCGGAGTGGCGGATACCGTGGACCCACTCGCCGGATCCTACTATGTGGAAAAGCTGACGGATGAGATGGAGGAGAAGGCGTACGATTACATAGAGAAGATAGACAGATTGGGAGGGATGGTCAAGGCGATAGAGAAAGGATACGTCCAGCGCGAGATACTCGACACAGCATACAAACAGCAGATGATGGTGGAGAATGGGGAATTGATCGTTGTTGGTGTGAACAAATTTGAAATGGAGGAAGAGAGTAAGATAAGAAAGATCCTGAAGGTCGATCCAGAACTTGAGGAAAAACAGAAGGAGAGGCTGAGAAAACTCAAAAAGAGCAGGGATACAGGTAAAGTGCAATCCGCTCTGAGGGAAGTGAAACTCAGTGCGGAAAGGGGAGAAAATCTGATGTATCCAATAATAGATGCGGTGAGGGTGTATGCAACGGTGGGTGAGATAAGCGATGCCTTGAGAAAAGTCTACGGGGTTTACGAGGAAAAGATATTCATAGGATGAGGGAGGTTATGAAATGGGATTCGAGAAGGTGAAAGATAGAGTTTTTGACTTCATCATGTCGAAGATTTCACAAACCAAGATACCCGGCTTAACCGTGGGAGTGGTGGAGGAATACGGTGGAAAGAAACACGTTAGGTCCTTCGGATTCAGAAACATGGATTCGGCTTCCTTCGTGGACGAGAAAACGCTGTTCTGCATAGGATCGATAACGAAATCCTTCACCGCCCTGTCAATAATGAAACTGTGTGAGGCGGGGAAATTATCTCTGGATGATCCAGTTGGTAAGTATCTTCCAGTGGATCTGAAGGTCATGGGACACGATGTGAAGATACACCATCTTCTCACTCATTCCTCCGGAATACCTGCTCTCGCGTATGGCGAGGAATACATAAGGAGCTTCCTCGGTGTTTCAGATGGTGGCTTTCACGTCACGAAACCTGAGGATGTTCTGGACTTCATGAGAGGATACGAAGAATGGGTTGTATCAAAGCCAGGGGAGAAATTTTTCTATCTGAACGAGGGATACGTCCTCTTGGGATTGATAATATCCAACGTCAGCGGCATGGAGTACACCGAATATGTCAGAAGGGAAATATTCGAACCTCTGGAGATGGAGAGAACGAGATTCTGTGATGAAGAGTCCCTGAAGGATGGGAATGTCTCGAAACATTACGTCTTCGATAAAAATGGAAAGGTAGTTGAAACGAGGTCGTTGTTGGGTGTGACGGCGGACGGAGGCATAATGAGCACGACGGAGGACATGCTCAACTACATCGAGATGTATCTGAACATGGGAGAGTTCAAGGGGAAGAAGATGGTGAGAAGAGAAAGCTTGGAGTTGATGGAGAAATCGCGTATAAGGATGAACTACGGTATATTCGGCGATGAACATTACGGGTATGGACTCATGATATTCCCGAATTTCTTGGGGATGAAACTCATCGGGCATGGAGGTTCCGTCCTCACCCACAACACATTCTTCGGTTATGTGCGCTCGAAAGGTATAGGTGTGATAGTGATGCAAAACATCGCGGGATATTCTCCCATGTTCATCAGCATGTTCACGCTGGCTGAATCACTTGAAAAGAATGCAGATGAACTGCCTTTCATCGAGATGGAGAAGATCGCAAAATCGTTGGAAGGCACGTAT
>QNAU01000033.1 GCA_003641545.1 Thermotoga sp. | reverse complement strand
TCTATGATCACTTCATCCCTGTGTACATAAAGGTCGATGGTTTTCTCAACTTGGATTCCACTTTCATCATTTGCAAGTATCTGGAGAGTCAAATAACCTATGTAATCCTTCGATGTTACTACGTTGAACACAGCCTCACCATTTTCATCGGTGAATTTGGAATCTTTATAAAACATTTTCTCTTCATAGAAATCCATATATTCATGGCAATACAGTGAAACCTGTCCATTGGAGAGAGGTTTACCGTCCAGATATTTCATTTTTACTTTCAGCGTTATAGGTTTGCTGGATAGGATGAACCTTGGTTCGGTTTCCACGAAGATCTCGAAGGATGGTTTCACGTAGTCCTTTATCATGAATTCTCTGGAGGATTTCTCGTTCTCAAAATCAACCTCCACCGTGTAATAACCGGTGGATATTTCACGTGTCGTTTTGAATTCGAAATGATAGGCTTCTTCCTCACTCGTTTTGAAGCTATCGCTGAAGACGGTGTTTCCGTAAGGATCCTTTATCTTCACATTGGCTTCACCACTCGCTAAGACATATCTATCCCATTTCCTTCTCAGCAATATGATTCTACCGAGTACATTCTGTCCCGGTTTGTAAACAGGTCTGTCAAGGATTATCAAAGCTCTGTTCTTTGGGTATGTGGATTGGAAAAAGAGAGAATCCCATGGTTGTCGAAAATACACCACATCATTTCCATGGAAAAATAAACCAGAACAACCAGGTTTAAAGGAAAAGATCGGTCCATTCAGTTCGATCTTCTTTCCATCCTTCGAGAAGGTGAAAATCTTATCGAGGAATTTCTTCTTCTTAAGGTCATACACGACGAAAAATGTGGATTTTCCCTCTATCATCCATCCTTTGAGATTGCTCAGGAAGAAGATTTTCCTTTCATGTTCATCCTCATCCACAACATCCACGAAGTATATCCCACTTTTCTTGGGAAGTATAATCTTATAACTTCGATCATCCAGCTTTTTCAACCTGTAGAACCACAATCTTTTTGCCTTCGAAGGATCACCCTTCAACGCCTCGAAATTCACCTTGGAGTATCTCACTACGACACGTTCCAATTTACCAGATTTGAACAGTATCTCACCCTTTTTTGTGTTTATAAAATTTGGGGAGAGGAAGCTGATGTATCCGAAGGATGTGGAAATGAGGAGAATCGTCAAGATGAACAGAAGATAAGACAATCTTGTTCTCATCGTTTCACCTCTTTCTTGAAGGGATGGTATTATTATGATAGAACATCACCCCATCATCATCAAGTTGAGGAGGAAAGAATCCATGAACATTCTTTTCACGTCACCCGGAAGAAGGGTCGAACTGATAAGGATATTCAGGGAGAATTGGGTTGAGGGCAGTGTGTTCGTGGGAACGGATAGCGATGAAACAGCTCCTGCTCTGTATTTTCTTGACAAATCTTACAGACATCCATACAGGATAGATGAAGATTATCATGAGCTCGTTCTGTCCATATGCGCCGAAAATTCAGTGAAGGTGATAATACCTCTGATAGATCCAGAGCTTCCCGTCATTTCCAAATACAGGGAAAAGTTCGAAAGAGAAGGGATCTTCCCGATGGTCTCGAGCTATGAGAAGATAAAGATAGCGATGGACAAGTGGGAGACATTCAAATTCGCGAAGAATCTAAGCATGAAAGTCCCGAAGACGATACTCGGTTCGGACGTTGGGAGTCTGAAAAGTATGAATTTCCCTGTGTTGGTCAAACCGAGATATGGATCCGCTTCGAAGGGAATAATGAAGTTTGAAAAACCCGAATCACTCCTCTGCTTTAAGGATCTGCTGAACGAAAACCACATCATTCAGGAATTCATTGAGGGATACGAGGTGACGGTTGACATATTCGGAACGGAGGAAGGTGAATGCATACAGGCGGTTCAGAGGAGGAGACTGAAGGTGAGAGGTGGAGAGGTGGAAAGAGGTGTGACGCAGAAAGATCCGAGGATCAACGACATCGTCGAGAAATTCACCGCCCATTACAAACCACGTGGGGTGATAAATGTGCAATTCATGGTGTCAAAGGATGGTGTGTTCCTCATGGAAATAAATCCAAGATTTGGTGGGGGTTATCCTCTATCCCATCATGCGGGAGCAAATTTTCCAAAACTCCTTTTGAAGTACATCAGGGGTGAAAAACTGGAAAGAATGGGGATGAACTACGTTGAGAACTTTTACATGTTTCGCTTCGACCAGGCTGTTTACGTGAGTGAAGGTGAGAAGGTGAAACTGCTTTGAGGATGAAAATAGATGCGATCAGCTTCGATCTCGATAACACCATGTATCCTCAGATGGAGTACGAAACAGCGGTTTTCGAACTCATCTCATCCGCTGTTGAACGGGAATATGGGGTGAACGGTGATGTCTACTACGACAAGCTCATGGATCTGTTCAAAAAGGGTGAAAGACACATGGTTTTCGACAGAGCCATGGTTGAATGTCTCGGAAGGTTACCGAAAAATTGGAGAAGATTCGTGATAGGTGAAATTCTTCCCACATACAGATCTTCCAAGGTTAACATAAAACTGTTCGATGGTGTGTTGGATATCCTGAAAAAACTGAGAAAGATGGTTAGATTCATGGTGGTAATAACGGACGGCAACACGGATCTTCAGATGAACAAGATAGATCTCCTCGGGATAGAGGATATCTTCGACAGGATATACATATCCGATTCCTACACACCACCCGCGCGAAAACCGGATACAAGGATGTTCAAAGATTTTCTCGAGGATTTCAAACTTGATCCATCGAGAACCATGCACGTCGGGGATGATGAAAACAAAGATGGTGCATGTAAGAAACTCGGAATCAGGTTTTTCAAGATCGAATCGCAGAAAGATTGGACAGAATTGCTTCAGCTGTTTCTTCCCTGAACATACAACATGGAATACAATCCAGCCATCAGTTGTATCTGCACGAGCTTTTTGATCGGTATAACGTTGAACTCGACCTTTTCCTCGAGTTCCTGAACTCGCTTTTTTATCTTATTCTCCACATTTTCTATTTCATCTTCAAATTTCCCACCTTCGTTGTTCGCCTTGAGCATCCTCAAGAACAAACCCCACTTGAAAAGCGAATAGGATCTCGCCGCGTATCTGTTGTCGAATTCCTCCGCAACGGTTGCCTTCCTGTTCAACTCGTCGGAAGTTTCAGCCCACTTTTTCTGAGCGGGGAATCCTTCCTTAAATGTTTCGACAAAATATTCCAGAGCCTGCTGGAATTTCGTCCTCACATTTATTCTATCTTTGATCTTCTCCATCATCCTTTCCAGTTCTTCCATATCCTCCTTCTGGAATTCCAGAAATTCGAGAACGAGATCCCTCCTGATAAACTCCGTTTCTCTCTCATCCTCTATCCTCTCATCGTAGTAGTAAGGAACCTCACAGACGAGTTCAAAAAGGTTTGGATTGAACTTTCTCGCGTATCCAAAACTGCTGTCACCACTTTTTATTATCTTCGCGGGATCCTTATCTGCGTATTTTTCGAGGTAATCGTACGTTTCGACAGTCGTCGGCATCATGTAAACCGCATCCGCAACCTTTTTCACATATGGAACCTCGGGTTCACCGAGGGCGAGGGGAACATTTCTGTCATCCGCGGATTTTTCGTATATTGGGTAGAGTAGATGAGCTTCCTCAGTTATGTAGTAATAAACTCCCCCAAAGCCCGCGTTGTGGAGACTGTATATGAATATGGGTTTCTCCTGTTCGATTATGTTCATCAAGGCTTTCGTCTCCGGAATGGGAGAATCGAACTTCAAGGTCTTGTAATCTATTGGGAAAGTCCATTCGACCTGTTGATTCCCAGCAGGTCTGTAGTAATTCAGAATGTATTCTAAGAAAGAATACGGCTTCTTGAACCACCCCTCGTTCAATCTGGCACCATCAACATCCGCCACTTTGATTATGAACCAAGTGTAATCGAACAATTTCATCAGCTCTCTCGACTCAGCCAGCTTCCAAGATATGTAATCGAGCATCAAACTCCCAACGGGTTCGTTCGGATGCGGGAATGCATACAAAAGAGCCTTCAATTTCCCATTTCCAAGCTTGAGACAGTATATTGGTTCTCCATCAGTCGATCTTCCAATTTCGAAAAGATCCACAGTATCAGGATATTTTCTCTTCAGCTCGAATGAAGATTCGTTCAACTCATCAACGGTCATGAACGAATCGTACTCCGGAACCTCCTCGATGATCTTTTTCAGTATATCCACCTTCATCCCTCCCGATCAGAGTTGTTTTTCAACTTCAAGGCATGCAACATGGTGACCATCCTCAACCTCAACAAGGGACGGTTGAATTTCAAAACACGCCTTGGTTGAGAACGGACATCTACCAGCAAAATAACATCCTTTTCGTTCTCCCACAACACTTCCAACCTCTCCTTCAACTGGTATCCTCTCTATCCTTTTAAACAGGGAAGGGGAATAGCTCATAAGTATCCTCGTGTATGGATGGAGAGGGTTGTTCATTATATCCTCCGTCTTGCCTATCTCAACTATCTTTCCGAGATACATCACAGCCATTCTGTTGCTGACGTATTTTCCCAGCGAGATATCGTGGGTTATGAACATAGTGGCAGTGGAGTTCGATTCCACAAGATCCAGAAGTAGATTTATAACCTCCGCTCTGACTGACACATCGAGCATCGACACGCATTCATCCGCCACGAGAAAATCCGGTTTCAACATCATCGCTCTCAAAACTGATATTCTCTGAAGCTGTCCACCGCTCAATTCGTGTGGATATCTTCTGAGAAAATCATCGTATGGAATCAATCCCGCTTTTTCCATGTATTCCGCCACGATTTTCAATCTCTCCTCATCATTTTTCCCTATCTTATGTATTTTCAAAGGAGTCAGCAGAGAGGTTTTCACGCTCAGCCGCGGATCAAACGAGTCGTACGGGTTCTGAAAGATTATCTGTATCCTCCTCCTCGTCTCGGTGTTCAACCTGAGGGTTCCACTGAGATCCTTACCATCGAACAGTATTCTTCCAGATGTTTCCAGTTCCAATCTACTCATCACCAGACCGAGGGTAGATTTTCCACATCCGGATTCACCCAATATTCCAAGTATCTCACCTTTTTCCACATTCAGATCGACACCATCTACCGCTTTGACGAATCTTCCTCTTCTGAATTTGCTCAAGGGGAAATATTTTCTAAGTTTTTCGACCTTCACGAGGCTCATTCTTCCACCTCTTTGATCTTGAAACATGCGACCTTGCGTCCCGATATTTTCACAAACCCCGGTCTATCATCGAAACATATTTTTTCCGCATGTGGACATCGCTCCGCAAAGACACACCCTTTTATCTCCTTCGATAGATCCGGAAGGTTTCCCGGTATTCCCCTCATCCTGCCCCCACCTTCGGCAAGTTCCGGATGTGAGGAGATGAGGGCTTTGGTGTATGGATGAAGAGGATCGTAGAGTATCTTCTCCTTTGGACCCTCCTCAACTATTCTTCCCGCATACATGACGGCTATCTTGTTGCAGATCTCCGCGACCACACCGATGTCATGTGTTATAACCATTCCCGTTAAGGAAAGCCTTTCAACCAGATTCTTGATTTCATCCAGTATCTGTCCCTGTGTCACGACATCTAAAGCCGTCGTCGCTTCGTCGAATATGACGAATTTCGGATTATTTATCAAGGCAAGCGCGATCATAACCCTTTGCATCATTCCCCCGGATAATTCGTGTGGATAAGACTTCAAAACTCTGTGAGGAAGGTTGACCATGTCAAGCACCTTCTTCATCCTACTTTCCACCTCAGTTTCTCCTATTTCAGGTTCATGCACTATAACCGCTTCTTTCATCTGTTCCCCTATCTTGTGGACGGGACTCAAAGCGTTCATGGATTTCTGAAACACCATGGAGAATTCTTTCCACCTTATCTTCCTCATCTCGTCATCATTGAGCCTCGTTATCTCATACCCTAAGAGCCTTATCTTACCTTCAGCTATGAATCCGTTCGATGGTAGAAGTCCCATAACCGCATGGGCTAAGGTTGACTTCCCAGATCCCGATTCACCGACTATACCGATCATATCCCCTTGATTCACCTTCAGATCCACACGATCAACCGCTTTTATTCTCTTACCATTCTTCGTATACACCACCGTGAGATTCTCTATCACCAGAACCTCATCCACTCTCTTCCACCTCTTTCAACTTCGGGTAGAGTGCATATTGTAATCCATCAGCTATGAAAGAAAAAGCCACTACGGCAAGAATTATGAATATTCCTGGGAAAACAATCGTCCACCATGCGAATGCCATATAGGTTCTCGCCTCGTTTATCATCTTTCCCCAGCTGGTTATGTTCGGATCACCGAGACCCAGAAAGCTCAAAGCAGCCTCCGCGAGTATCGCTCCCCCCATCTGAAGTGCACTGTTGGCAACCACTGGATACATCCCGTTTGGTATTATGTGAGTCATTAGTATTCTCAAATCACCCTCACCCAAGGATTTTGCCACCTTGACGAATGCTCTCTCCTTCAAAGAAAGAGTTTGAGCCCTCATTATCCTTGCGTTTCTGGGCCACGTTGTCAATCCGATGACCAGCATTATGTAGAAGAGATTACTCCCGAATATGGCGACTATTATCAGGATCAAAAAGAAGACCGGTATCATTAGAAATGAATCTATTATCTTGCTCATAACTTCATCAACCATTCCTCCGAAATATCCCGAGAATGCTCCTATGAATATACCGATGAGGGCGGATAAGCCAGCTGCGACGAAACCAACTGAGAGGGACACCCTGGTTCCATAGACTATTCTACTGTAAACGCTCCTTCCGAGGTGATCCGTTCCAAATGGGTATTTCAAACTTGGAGGGCTCAGAATATCACCGGACATCTCATTCGGTTTGCCCATGGATATGAGCGGAGCGAATATCGCCATGAATAAAAGCACAGCGAATATCACGAAACCAGCAACTCCGTAAGGATGTTCGAAATATCTCTTCCAAAATTCCTTCAGCTTCATATCTCATCACACCTCTAATTCATCATGTGATTCTTATTCTCGGGTCGAGAATGGCTATGAGAATATCGGTTATTATCATGGCTATACTTATCAAAACTGCCATGAGAAAATATATACCCAAAAGTAACTGATAATCCCTCCTGAATATGGCATCGAACATCAGCCTTCCCATACCGGGCCAAGCGAAGACTATTTCAACCAGAACCGCACCGGTTATCGAGAATCCAAGAGTTATACCGAATATGGTCACAGTTGGAAGTATCGCATTCTTCAGCACATACTTCTTGAAAAGTTTTTCCTTCGATACTCCTATCGCTGTCAACGTTGTGACATATTCCTCCTTCTCACTCTGAATTATGCTCGTTCTCGTCACCCTGTAAAATATCGGAAGTTGTATGAGGGCCAAGGTTCCAGCTGGAAGAATCAAATGTCTGAGAAGATCGAGAAATTTTCTGAACCCATGGTAAGATGCTCTCAGGTCATACATTCCAGAAGTTGGCAATATCTTCAGCTTGGATGAAAAGATGAGTATCAGAATCAACGCCAGCCAAAATGATGGTGTGGCATACAGGATGTAATTTACAGTGGAGACGATCGTCTCACCGAACCTCTGCCTCAGATGACTGACCCATATAGCCAGATATATCCCAAGGATGAACGCAACCACGGATCCAGTCAGAGTTAACACCAAGGTTGGAAAGATTCTCTCTCTTATCAGATGCCACGTGGGTTGGTCGTAAACATAAGAGTAACCGAGATTTCCTTTCAATAAATTTGAAAAATATTTTATATATTGAACCACCAGGGGTTTATCCAGACCATACTTTTTCTTCAGCGTTTCTATGATCTCTTTGGATGGATTCTCAAGTCCAGTCATTATCGTCACCGGATCACCCGGAGCTGCATGTATTATGAAGAAATTCAGGGACATCACCAGAAAGATCATCACCAGAACCGCTGTTATTCTTCTAATGAGATACCTGGTGAAATTACCCAACCTTCATCACCTCTGCGAATCAAGGGACCCGGCAAAGATTCACGCCGGGTCCAAGATTACCTTCACTTATCCAGCCAAGTTTTCGCATAGTTGTTGTATGCAACAACATTTGGAAGTTGGTATGGTAGATCCTTAACGTAATCCTTGTGAACGTATAGATAAGTAACCTCCGCTATGGGATAGATCGGCAGATCCTCAGCCAGTATTTCTTGGACCTTGAAGTAATACTTCGCTCTTTCATTTTTATCCGATATCCTTGCAGCTTTCTCCAAAAGTTCGTCAACTTCTTTGTTCGAGTATCCCATGACGTTTATGTCCCCACCTGTTCCAACTCTCAACTTCAGATTGTCTGGATCAGGACCTTGGAAACCGTCTAAAACGGTCAGATCAAAATCTCCCGCCTTCAAAACCTTCTCTATGTATGCCGCTATCTCATATTCTTCCAGTTTGACCTTTATCCCAACCTTATCCAGTTGCTCTTTTATGATCGTCGACATATCCCTCCATTCCTGGCCAGTGAAGTAAACCAAGGTTATTTCGAATCTGTATCCATCCTCTTTTCTCGGGTATCCCGCTTCATCCAAGAGTTTCTCCGCCAGTTCAGGGTCGTATTCAGGAATCTTGGCGTTCGGATTGAATGCCCACGGAATTGCTGGAGTGTAGAAGCCCTCCGCAACTTTTCCATGTTTTATAGCCTTCTTGAATATCTCTTTCCTGTTGAGAGCGTAAGCAACCGCAAGCCTGACCTTCTTATCGTGCATTGGAGAGTCCCTTCTCCCAACGTTGTAACTCATGTAGAACCTGCTCGGACCTGGTTTCATACCCACAACAACACCCGGTATCTTCGTAAGCATATCCACTTGAGCCATGCTCGTGTTCTGATCCACATCTGCCTCACCATTTATGAAAGCCTGAACTGCGGTGTTCTCATCCGGTATTATCTTGAAGACAATCCTGTCGAGATACGGCTCTCCCAAGAAGTAATCTGGATTCTTCTCAAGTGTGACGTGATCTCCCTTGACCCATTCGACGAATTTGAATGGTCCCGTTCCGATCGGTTTCTGGTTATGTGGATTATCGAGCCAATCGACGGGTGAACCATCCTTCGTGATGTCGTAGAGATGTTTTGGCATTATGTATGTTCCATACCATGCCAGGAATCCAAGGAACGGTGCTGATGGATGTTTCATCTTTATAACAACGGTGTAATCGTCGGGTGCTTCTATACTTTCAACATCCTTGAAATGTCTGCTCGCAGGTGCTTCCTTGTGTGATTTTATCTGGTTCAGAGTCCATACAACATCCGCGGAAGTGAAAGGATGTCCATCATGCCACTTCACATTCCTTCTCAAATGGAACGTGTAGGTCAATCCGTCATCCGAAACCTCCCAACTTTCTGCCAGATCAGGTATAACGTTGTAGTTGGTATCAAGGGCAACGAGTCTGCTGAATATACAACCGTATATCCCACTTCCCGCATCATCGATCTTCGCATCTGGATTGAAGGATATCGGATCTCCCCAGTATGCTATGACCATCGTTCCACCTTTCTTCGGCTCGACGGAGTAAAGAATCACTGAAAGCGAGAGAACAATGAAAAGGAACAGCAGAAGAGATTTTCTCATCGAACTTCACCTCCTATAGGAAATGGATATCCAGATATTCTATCATAATTCCTTTACACCCTGTCTAATGTAAAAATTAGTTTACAAGCAATCTAAAAACCTGGAAAACTGAACAAGAATATCGAC
>QNAU01000032.1 GCA_003641545.1 Thermotoga sp. | reverse complement strand
CACATCTATTCCCGTGGTCTTCATCAAGGCTCCAAAATATCCACCGAGGTTGGAATCCAATATCGTCATACTCAATGGAGATCTCGTCGTTGCACTCATCCTTCCCGCGGTCACGGAAGGTGTAGCGGTCAATGGACCCGTTGCTAAGATGATGGGATTTTCCTCTCCAAGCGGATCAACATTCGGATCTTCCGTGTATTTTAAAAAGAGATAGGCACCGAGTCCTCTCCCACCTATGTACTTTTTCAGAATCTTCTCATCCAGATCGATGTATTCCCATTTCCCACTGCTCAGATCCACCTCCAGAAGTTTTCCATGCCAACCGTACACTTTGAACCCCCTCTCGAAAAATCTTCAATTTTGCAACATGGGAATCACATAAGGTCCATACGGCATGATCGCAACATCCTCGTAATCATCCGAATATTTCTCAACGATCTTCAAAATATCATCCTTATCGATCTTCTCGGTGAAGGACAACTTGAATTCCTCCTCGTTGAGGCCTTCGGAGTACATGAATATCTTCGATACCTTCCTCAAAACTTTGACGAGTTCTTCCACTTCCCACTGGTCCACCGTGAAATTCTCAACCTTCGATATGTGTGTGATGTAATCATCGAGCCCCATCTTCCTCAACAAGGCGAGATTTTCCTTGAAATGCTCGCTTCCAAGCCCATCTCTACATTCGGACAGGATTATTATCACTCCACCTTCTTTGACCAACCTTGCGGATGCCACCAAACCTTTAACCGTTTGGTAGTAATTTCTGTCCAATGGATAGCCACCATTACTCGTTATGACCACTTTGAACTGTCTATCCACGGGATACTCGAGATAAGTGGATGCGAATCTGACACCCTCGAGCCATGCCCTTTCCAAATCCCCCGCAAATACACCCGTTATTCTCTTCTCAAAATCTAAGGTCACGTTGACTATGAAATCAACCCCGGCAGTTTTTGCGATGAACAACGCCTCCTCGTGGACGGGGTTCCCTTCAATTATGCAGTTGTCGGATCTCGGTGATTCGAGAAGCATGGGACTGTGAAAGTATTTCACGGTTTCGTATCCTGATATTCCCGGACAGATTGATTTTCTCCCACCTGAATATCCAGCCATGAAATGTGGTTCTATCAATCCGGTGAGGATTTTCAAATCCGCGGTGAGATAGATTTTGTTCACGTATATCGGGAGGTCGCGCTCAGTTTTTCCGAGAAACTCCAGATTTTCCATGTCGAATGCATCGTGGTTGATAACCCTGTATTTCGTCGCTATATCACTTCCCACGAGTTCTTCGATCGCCGTTTCGTTCAGCTTTTCGTGTATCCCGTTGGCTATGAGTATGTCTATTCTCTCGACCTCATCCTCTATCTCGAATATTATCCCATTCAACAGAAATTCATTTGGAACAGGTCTCGTGTTATCGGATATCACTATGCAAGCTCTTTTTCTTCCAACTGCCAGATCGTGCAGGGGAGGAGAATCCACTGGATGTCTGAGGGATTCCATCAACTTTTCTTCAGGATTTTCCAGAGATTTCACATTCAATTTTCCAACCATGAAGACTCTCTCTGGGAATTCCAGCCATATTCCATCCTTCCCGTAATCCATCCTCAACTTCAAAATCATCACCCTCCGGATTCACTCAAAACTTCCACGCCCTTGTCCGTCAGGATGGACAATTCGTTCTCGTGGATCGAATCTGTTACGATCAGATCCAAATCATCGGTTTTGAAACAGAACATTCCAGATATTCTGTAGAATTTCGATGAATCTATCAGGAGATATTTCTTGGCTGATCTCTCGAACATTATCTTCTTGATGTTCGCTTCTTGAAGATTCACCTCGTAGGTTCCTTCGTTCGGATCGAAACCATAACATGAGAATACGAACTTGACAGCCCTGAAATCCTTGAGTGTGTTCATCGTGAGTGTATCTTCAGTTGAGATCGTGAATGGATTTATCTTCCCGGTTGTTATTATCACATCGTTGGTCGTGTTCTTCGAAAGTTCTATAGCCGTTAAGAGATTTGTGGTGATGATTTTCAGGTTGTTCTTGACGCTTCTCAACATGAGTGAGAACACGTACACCGTCGAACTGGCGTCGAGAAAGAGGACATCACCATCCTCTATCAAATCCAGAGCGATCGATCCAACCTTCTCCTTCAAATTTCTGTTCTTGCTGATCCTCTTCATGAACTCTTCCTCCGCAACGGTGCCTCCAACTGCCTTCACCCCGCCGTGTATCTTTTCAAGCACCCCTCTCTTCGCCAACTCGGTTATATCCCTTCTCAACGTGGAAGATGAAACCTGGAAGGCGTCTTGAAGTTCTTGCAATTTGACGATCCCTCTGGATTTTATGAAATTCGTCATTCTGGATAGTCTCTCTTCCCTCATGACGACCGCTCCCTTGGGAAATGGATCAATTTATTATCATAATTTTACCATATCTTATCATAAAATCATCAAATAATCTACCAGAATTTATGGGGTGTTTTCATATATTCGTGGATTTCAAGTATTTCGATAACTTTTCCAACCTTTCGGAAATCTGCTCCTGCTTGTGCCAGTATCCATCGAGTTTGCCGATCCTCGAGAGATAACCCAGCTTTCTCCTGACTTCCGGTGTCAATTTCCCACCACCAAATTTGAATAGCTCCGTTCCAGGAAGTGGCATGAAAGTGTGTGCATGTATCTTCACGTCGTATTTTGAAAGAATCCTGTCGATGAATTCGAATGTTCTTTCTATATCTTCCTTTTCCTCGAACGGGAAACCGAATATGAAATCGACATGTGCGATGAATCCTTCGGAGTTTATCAGGTTTATCGCATTTTCAACGATCTCAATCGTCGATCCTCTTTTCAGAATTTTCAGGATCCTCTCACTGCCACTTTGAGCCCCTATGACTATCGATTCATTCACGCAATATTTCCTCACGATCCTGAGTATCCTCCTGTTCACCGATTCCGGTCTGACATCGGAAGGAAATGTTCCAAAGTAGATTTCCTTGAAACCAAGATCCCTCAAACTTTTCAAGAGTGTGGATATAGCGTCTTCATCCGGTGTTATCCCGTTCGTAGATCCATAACCGAAAGCATTCGGAGATATGAAACGCGCCACATGTCTACCACTTCTCAGCATTGCCTTGGCTTCCTCGATGATCCTGTCGACCCTTCTGTGCCTTGGTTTCTCACCCGCTATCCTCGGCGTGTAGCAGTATGCGCATCTGAACGGACAACCCCTCGTTATCTCAAACGGCATGTAAAGATCGTGCTTTTTCGCCATGTTTGGATACTCATTCAAATCTATTCTCCTCGTCAAACCATCGAACACACCATCCTTGGGTCTAATCCCCCTGAGGAAATCTTCGAAATTTTTCTCCCCATCCCCGCGAAAAACGTAATCCACCCCCATCTTCAGGACGTGATGAGGCATTGCGGTTGGATGTGGCCCACCTGCTATGATTCTCAACCCGAGTTTCTTGACTTTTTCAATTTCCCTCTCACTTTCCTCATAATCGATACTCGAAAAACTGAAAGCGACGTAGATTTCATCCTTCTTCTCGATATCCTTCACGATATCCTCGATTTTTTCAAAGTCCTTCAAAATCACCACATCGACGTCGAACCGTTCCGCCACACCGATCAAAGGTATGAGACTGTATCTGTTGTTTTTGGTCATTCGGAATATCAAGGTCATCTGATCACCTCGTCGATAAATGAAAAAGGGATGGGGAGGTTCCCCCATCCCTCGGGTTCACGTCCCATGAACATCATGCTTCCTCTATTTCAACATCCAGAACCTTCTTCTTTGCTTCTTCTTTCTTCGGGAGGGTTATTTTGAGTATTCCCTTCTCGAATTTAGCCTTGACGTTCTTCGTATCGACGGTATCCGGTATTATGAAGCTTCTTTCGAACTTTCCGAAGGATCTTTCGACGACTCTGTAGTTTCTCCCCTTTTCCTCCCTTTCGGACTTCTTCTCACCGCTTATCGTGAGAACGTTGTTCTCTATCTTCACCTTCACGTCTTTTTTATCCATCCCAGGAAGCTCAACATCGATGTTTATCGCATCCTTGGTTTCGTATATATCCACCGCTGGATAGAACTCGGATGAGAACATCGGTTCCTCTCTCGCATAATCCCTGAATATCTCGTGGAACAATCTATCCATCGTTCTCTGCATATCCAAAAGGGGTCTGAAAATATCGTCAATTTCCCTCCTTCTGTCGATGAGCATGATATCCCCTCCTTTCATTTATTTTATTTAGTCACTTCATTTCCTCATAATCCGCATCCACCGAACCATCCTTCTTCTCCGACTTTTCCGATGATCCACCGGATGGCTGATTTGTCTGAGTCGATCCCGAACCAGCCACGTTTTGATACAGGTATTGCCCGATCTTCTGGCTCTCCTGTTGTAGTTCATCCATCAGAACCTTGATCCTCTGTATGTTATCTTCATCTATCGCGGATCTGAGGTCTTTCACGAGTGATTCAAGTTTACTTCTCAGATCTGCCGGTATCTTGTCTCCGTATTCTTTCAAGGTCTTCTCAATGGAATAAGCAAGGTTGTCTGCGTTGTTCTTCAACTCTATCTCCTGTCTTCTCCTTCTATCCTCCTCTTCGTATTTCTTCGCCTCATCTATCATCCTCTGTATCTCTTCCTCGGAAAGTTTCTGTCTCCCGGTCACCACCATGGATTGTTCCTTTCCAGTTGCCATATCTTTTGCGTAAACGTGGACTATTCCATCGGTATCTATGTCGAAGGTGACCTCTATCTGTGGTATTCCCCTCGGAGCAGGTGGTATACCGGTCAATCTGAAACTTCCAAGGAATTTGTTGTACCTCGCTATCTCCCTTTCTCCCTGATAGACCCTTATCTCCACCTCCGTTTGGTTGTCCTCCGCGGTGGTGAATATCTTGCTCTTCTTGACCGGTATGGTCGTGTTTCTCTCGATTATCTTCTCGAACAGCCCTCCTTTCACCTCGACACCGAGGGACAGCGGTGTGACATCCACGAGAACCACGTCCTTTCCGAGATCCCCTGCCAGTATCGATGCTTGAATCGCCGCACCTATCGCGACTGCTTCATCCGGGTTCACACTCTTGTTGGGTTCCTTACCGAATATTTCCTTTATGAAGTTCTGAACGAAAGGTATTCTCGTCGATCCACCAACGAGGATTATTTCATCGATGTCCTGAGGGGTGATCTTCGCATCGTTGAGAACCGTTTCTATTGGTCCCCTCGTCAACTCGACGAGATCCCTTATCATGGCTTCAAACCTCGCTCTTGTGAGTTTCAACTCGAGGTGTTTTGGACCGGTCGCATCCGCAGTTATGTAAGGCAGACTTATCTCGGTTTCGACCTTGGATGAAAGCTCTATCTTCGCTCTCTCGGCTGCATCTTTCAACCTTTGAAGTGCCTGTTTATCCTCTCTCAGATCGATGCCGTGCATCTTCTTGAATTCCTCAGCCATCCAGTCGATTATCCTCTGATCGAAATCATCTCCTCCAAGATGGTTGTTTCCACTCGTTGCGACGACCTGTATGACTCCATCACCTATCTCGAGGAGGGAAACATCGAATGTTCCCCCACCGAGATCGTAAACGAGAACCCTTTCCTCCTTCTTCTTATCCAACCCGTAAGCCAGAGCGGCGGCTGTCGGTTCATTTATGATTCTCATGACCTCAAGTCCGGCGATTCTACCGGCATCCTTCGTCGCTTGCCTCTGAGCATCTTCAAAGTATGCGGGAACCGTTATGACTGCACGTTTTATCACACCGTCTAAGTACGCTTCCGCATCTTTCTTGAGTTTTTTCAGTATGAAAGCACTGATCTCCTGCGGGGTGTATTCCTTGTCATCTATCTTCACCTTGTAGTCGGATCCCATCTTTCTCTTTATGGATCTTACCGTTCTTTCAGCGTTGAGTATCGCCTGCCTCTTCGCAGGTTCACCGACCAGTATCTCTCCCTTCTCGGTGAAGGAAACGACGGACGGTGTTATCCTCGATCCTTCGGCATTTGGGATGACTTCGACGCTCTTATCCGGTTTGACCCACGCTATCACCGAATTCGTCGTTCCAAGGTCTATACCTACGACGTACTCCTTTTTATCTGCCATCATCATCACCTCCACATTCATTCCATTGTTCAAGATTCCACGGATAATTATATTGGTATGGAAGGAGTGTGTCAAGATGCGTTTTGGAAAAAAGTTGACTTCTAAAATTGCCTATATTACTGGATTATAGATATGTTAATAAAAATGTAATATAATAGATTAGCAAATTTTACATTTAATTGATAACAAGACCCGTGGTAGAATCTTCTCACATTTTGTGAATGGTTGGAGGTGTTCGAATGATCTACGACGGTATCGTCATAGGTGCAGGTCCCGGTGGATACGCCTGTGAAAAAGAATGGAATCGAGATCGTGAGAGGGAAAGCACTTGTCGAGTCACCCAACGTGGTGAAGGTGGGAAGAGAAAGAATTGAAGCGAAGAATCCGATAATAGCAGGATGATTTCTTCAATAAATTCCCGAAGATTCCATCATCCACCCTGATAATCGGAGGTGGGGTTGTCGGAATAGAGCTTGGAACAATTCTATCTTCCCTTGGATCGGATGTCACCATAGTCGAAATGATGGACCATATACTTCCCGGTGAGGATGAAGATTCGATTTATGAAACTCTCGAACTCCTCGACGTGAAGGGTGGATACAGCTATACATCTTTGAAAATCCATCAGGTCAGAACTAAGTTGTCCGCGTGGATCACCTCATCCACGTGGTGAAGACCTTTCATTTCATCCACCTCATCGGATGAGTAATTGGTGATTCCTCTCCCAACGTTTCTTCCATTCTCATCGACTATCTTCACGACATCGCCTTTTTGAAACTTCCCTTCCACACCGATTATTCCAACTGCAAGCAGACTTTTTCCATTTTTCAAAGCATCCACCGCACCGTTGTTTATCCTGATGGAACCTCTGGGCTTGGCAAGAAATCCTATCCACATCTTTCGCGCCTTTCTTCTTTTAACTTCGATTGGTTCGAACACGGTTCCAACTCTCTCTCCATCGATGAATCTCAGCACGTTGTTCAAATCCCTCCCACTACATATACACACCCTTATCCCCGCGTTGAACGCCATCTTTGCAGCTTCGATCTTCGAACTCATCCCTCCACTTCCCCATCTCGACGTCCCAAGTTCCGGTATCTCCACATCATCGCTGTATTTTTCGATCAACTTTCCATTCGAATCCATGATGCCATCGACGGTTGTGAGAAGTATCAAATGATCTGCTCCCCACCCGACCGAATACATGGATGCCAAGATGTCGTTATCGCCGAATTCTATTTCCTCGGTGACAACTGTGTCATTCTCGTTTATTATGGGAAGCACACCCAATTCCATGAGTGTTATGAGGGTGTTGCGAAGGTTGAGAAATCTCCTTCTGTTGTGGAAATCATCTCTCGTCAAAAGGAGCTGAGCAACCTTCACCCCATGAAAATCGAAGGCAGATTCGTATATCTTCATCAGTTCAACCTGTCCAACTGCGCACAGAGCCTGTTTTTCCCTCAAACTGATCCCACTTATTCTCAATAACCCGTATCCTGCCGCCCTGGCACCCGAGGAAACCAAGCTCACCTTTATCCCAGACTTCATTATCCTCGATATCACCGAGGCAAGTGAAATGATGAACCCCTTATCCAACCTTCCATCCTCTCCAACGAGGAGGTTGGTGCCAACCTTCACGACAAGTTTTTCTACCCTCATTTCCTCGTGTGATAATCCCCAAGAATGACGAATTTGTAGGTGGTCAACTCTCTCAATCCAACGGGACCCCTGGCATGAAGTTTCTGGGTACTTATGCCCATCTCTCCACCGAAACCAAATTCTCCACCATCGGTCAACCTTGTCGATGCGTTGACATAAACAGCGGAGGAATCAATGGAACTGATGAACTTTCTGGCATTCGTGTAATTCTCGGTCAGTATGGCTTCCGAATGTCCCGTTGAATACCTCTTTATATGATTTATAGCTTCATCGACATCCTTCACAACTTTCATCGCCAGTATCAGATCGAGATATTCCGTTTCCCAGTCCTTCTCAGTCGCCGGGTGGACATCAACGTATTCCCTCGTCTTTTCACATCCTCTCATCTCGACACCTTTCTTCTTGAGTCTTTCCACCAGTGGTGGGAGGATCTTCTCCGCTATCTTTTCGTGTATCAACACAGTTTCAACCGCGTTGCATGTCCCCGGTCTCTGAGTCTTAGCGTTATCTATGATATCCAGAGCTTTCTCGAGATTCGCACTCTCATCCACGAATATGTGGCAGTTTCCAACCCCGGTTTCGAGAACTGGGACAGTCGAATTCTCCACCACGAACTTTATCAACGAACTTCCTCCCCTTGGAATTATGAGATCTAAGATTCCGTTGAGCTTCAGCATTTCACCCACGATCTCATGTGATGTATCTTCGACATATTCGACACTATTCTCGGGAATATCGGAATCTTTCAAGCCATCCTTTATGGCTCTGACGATTTCCATGTTCGAGTTGAAGGCGTCCGATCCCCCACGCAACAAAACGGAATTTCCAGATTTCAATGCGAGAACGGTCGCATCAAGGGTAACGTTGGGGCGTGATTCGTATATTATCCCTATCGCTCCTATGGGGACCCTGACACGACTTATCCTCAAACCATCCTCCCTGACCCAGGAATCAATGACCTCCCCCACCGGATCCTTCAGGTTCACAACCGTATCTATCATTTTCAGCATCCCATCAATCCTCTTTTCGTTCAGCCTCAACCTGTCGATAAGTGATTCCTTGATCCCGGATTCCCTCGCCCTTTTCACATCTTTGTCGTTCGCTTCCAGTATCTTGAATTTGTTCCTCTCCAAACTCTCCCTGATACTCATCAAGGCTTCATTCTTTTTTCGCGCGGATAGATTTCTGAGTTTCTCTGATGCTCTCTTAACTTTTAAAGCCTTCTCGAAGAGATCCATCCGATCACTCCCTTTTCCATGACATTTTTCGCTAAAGATTATACCCCATCGGTTGTATATGTCGATAACATAGAGTATAATTTACATCAGAATATCCCATCATGGGGGGAGAGATAAGTTGAGTGTTCTGAAATCTGTGGATGATCTCTTCGAGTTTGCGAGAAAGTGCGAGAAAAAAACAATTGCGCTCGTTGGAGCGGAGGATGTTGAAGCTGTCAAGGCACTCGTGGAAGCGAAAAAACTGGGAATAGCCGATGGTTTGCTGATAGGAAACGAGGAGGTCGTGAAGAGGAATCTCGAGCTGATCGGGGCTCACGATTTCAAAATCATCGATTCCAAGGATGAATACGACGCGAGCAGAAAAGGTGTGGAATGTGTGGTAAGAGGTGATGCCAGTATATTGATGAAGGGACTTGTGAAGACATCCATCCTGTTGAAGGAAGTCTTGAAGGATGAATGGAATTTGAAGGTGAAGGAACTTTTGAGTCATGTGATCGTGATGGACATTCCAGGATTCAACAGATTGTTGCTTCTATCGGATGGTGGAATGGTCATAAAACCCAATTTGGAGCAGAAAAAAATGATCATCGAGAACGCGGTTGAAGTTGCAAAAAAGTTGGGAATAGAAAAGCCCAAGGTTGCTTGTTTGACTGCGATAGAAACTGTGAATCCGAACATGCCGGAAACCTTGGATTCAGCCATCCTCGCTATGATGAACAGAAGAAAACAGATAAAGGACTGTATTGTAGATGGACCTTTGGCTCTGGACAACGCGGTGAGTGAAAAGGCAGCGAAAGTTAAGGGAATAGAAAGTGAGGTTGCAGGGAAAGCGGATATACTCATAACTCCGGATATACACAGTGGAAATATGCTCGGAAAATCCGTGGTTTATTTCGCGGGTGGTAAAATAGGTGGTGTGGTTGTTGGTGCAAAGGTTCCCATAGTTCTCGT
>QNAU01000031.1 GCA_003641545.1 Thermotoga sp. | reverse complement strand
TGTTCGCCAAATCGGTGAGATTCATTTTCTGAGCATATGCAAATGCTTCATCGTATTTTTTCATGATTTCACCGTATTGGATATCACCTTTTGTGAACATGTAAGTTGCATGGTTCAAATCGTTGAGTATTGAGATCATACGGTATCTATCTTTGAAATTCCCGATGACTTTTTGTGATATGGATGGTATGATGAATAGACCCATCAAAACGATTATCACGGATATGATGATGCTGAGCCAGACCTTCTTTTTGATCGTCATAGAATCACTCCTTCTTCTTTTACTTAGGGTAAACCCTTTCTTATTTTATCACCAAACAAAATATATAGCGCGCTTTTTCTTCCAACGAGAAAAGAGCCATTGCTTTATTGAAAAAAAGGAGATAGAATATACGAACCAAACAACTGATTCATCCTCTATCTCTCAAATATTCTTCTCCTCAATTCACCTATCTTTTCGACACTCATCACCCTGTGGCTCTTCCCTTCATCTTCCATCCTGATCTTCCACAACAACTTCTTCTTTCCCCGTAGTGCCAGCTTCTTCGCCACAAATTCCAGTGCCTTACCTGAAAGAACCACCTTTCTACCCTCATACTCTACCCCTTCATCCGTCTCGTTCTTTATCCTGTACAGATGGTGGATATACTCAGGAAAAATGGTGCGGTAAAGATAGCCATATTCGGTTCGCGTGTCAGGGATGATTGGAAGAAAGACAGCGATGTGGACGTTTTGGTGAAATTCGACAGAAAGATGGATCTACTCGAATTCATCGGGATAAAACAGGAGATAGAGGATGAAATAAGTGAGAAAGTCGATCTCACAACCTTGAATTCCAGGGGAAGATAACTCTGCAGAGAGGTCATATTGGGTTGCCTCCACTTTCACAAGTTCATCAATATCAGCTCGGGAATTCCCTCCTTCATGGTGAATTATAAAGAGAACCAATGAAGTGGGAGGTGAAGGTAGCGTGGGAAAATACACTTTCATCTTCTTCGTGATTCTGTTCATCATCATTTTCCTCTGTTCCTGTTCCAGCACGGTGAAAATGCTGATCCCCCAGAATCTCAAAACCGAATACGTGGATGAAACGACGGTTAAAATAAGATGGGACTATTTTGCGAGGAGTGATAGTTTCGAGATTCAGAGGAAAAAAGATGGTGGAACATTCGAGACGGTGGGTGAGGTCGAAGGGAAGGAGTTCGAAGACACAGGTTTAAACCCAGATGAGATTTACTACTACAGGGTGCGGGCGATAAAGGGTATCAGAAAATCGGACTGGTCTTATCCTCTCGAGATCAGAACTCTCGAAAGGGTACCCCATGTTCCCATCGTTGAGGACCCAGAACTCGATAGAGTTGAAAGGAAGATCAAACTCAAGTGGAAAAACACGAACAGATCGAATGTCAGGTTTGAAATTATGAAATGGTTGGATGGGGATGAACCTTCGATAGTTGAGAATGTGGACGGTGAGGAATTCGAGGATGGAAATATTCTGGAAGGGTTGACATATCATTACAGGATCAGGGCGAGAAAGGGAGATTATGTTTCTGAGTGGTCGGATCAGGTGAGTATTACCGTGGATATTCCGATTCCATACTCCGTGATCAACCTTTCGGCAGATAGGGTGATGCCGACCGAGGTTCACTTAGCTTGGGATTGCGAACTGAACGATCTCGATGGTTTCGAGATATGGAGAAAAGAGGAAGGAAAGGATTGGATCCTTCTGGCGAAGGTGCCGGGAAATTCGAAGAGCTTCGTGGATAACGAGGTGGAACAGGAGAAATTCTACACCTACAGGGTTGTAGGATACAGGGGCGTATCGAAGATGAATCCAGGTATTTTGAACATCAAAGTTCCACCGAAAATCGTTCTCCCAGATGTCGAAGATTTCGAGATAACCGATGTAACAAATTACAGCATACATCTCACATGGAATTACGGCTCCGATGAACACGAAGGATTTGAAATTCAAAGACGAACGAACGACACGGATTTCGTGAGGATAGCCATCCTTGGAAAGGATGTGAAACACTACGAGGATGTGGATTTGAAACCATCCACGAGGTATTATTACAGGATGAGAGCCTTCAATGGGGATGGTTATTCGGAATGGTCGGTGGTTGTGACCACGGTTACCTTGGAAGATACGAGATAATATCGGCGAGCAGGAGAACGGATATACCTGCTTTTTATTCGAGATGGTTCACGAATTCCATAAAAAGGGGATACTTCTGCTTCATCAATCCATTCAACAGGAAACAGGTGCAGAAGATTTCGTTGAGACCGGAGGATGTGAAGGTGATAGTCTTCTGGACGAGGAATCCATCACCTCTCATTCCTCATCTCGATGAGTTGGATCGTGCTGGATACAGATATTACTTCCATTACACCGTGCTGAACTATCCAAGAAGTCTCGACAGGTTCGTTCCTTCACTTGAAAGAACTGTCGAGGTTTTTCGAAGACTCTCCGACAGGATCGGCAAGGAGAGGATCATACTCAGATACGATCCAATCATACTGACAGATGAGATGGATGCGGAATTTCACATGAAAAATTTTGAGAAGATAATCACCAAACTTGGAGATTACGCTGGGAGGGTCGTCATAAGTTTCCTCGATCTGTACAGAAAAACAAAGAAGAATCTTGGAAAAGCAGGTGTGAAGTTGGTCGAGAAATTCGATTTGAACGATCCATCGATGTCGAAAATGATGGAAACTATTGTGGATGTATCCAAGTCGAAGAACTTAGAAATTGTCAGTTGTGCAACGGAGACGAATCTCGAGGTCTTTGGAATAAAGAGGGGAAAGTGTATAGATGACGAACTGATATGGAGATTGTTCAAAATAAAGGTGAACTCGAAGAAGGATGAAAATCAAAGGAAATTCTGTGGATGTGTCAAAAGTAAGGATGTCGGGATGTACGATACATGTCTTCACGGATGTGTGTATTGTTATGCGGTTTCGAGCCATGAAAGAGCTTTGAGGAATTACAGAAAGCATGATCCTAACTCACCTTTTCTTCTGAACCCCGAATTCACGTGAATTCGATCATCAACTTCCCGTTCTCCATCAGGATTTGACCATCTATCTCTATGGTCGGATGGAGAAAAACACAATCGTTGTGAGTTTTGCTGAGATTTTTCCCTCCGAAATCCACGTTCATGCCGAAACCCACATGTGCGGTTCCAAGCTTCTTCTCATCCTCTATGATCCGACCGGTTATTCGAGCCCTTTCGTTGACACCTATTCCAAGCTCGGCGACGACCATCGCATTCGGATCATCCAACTCCTTCAAAAACTCTTCAAAGATCTTCGCCTGAGCCCCTCCCTCTATTTCGGTTATTCTGCCATCTTTTATATCGATCACCACCTTCTCGTGAAGAAGCCCAACGTTCGCGATTGACCCATCCACGACGAGTCTTCCGTTCACGGATTCCTCAACCGGTGCTATGAAAGCTTCACCTGCTGGAAGATTTCCCCATCTTCCCGGTTCCGTGTATAAACCATCATCTGGTCCACCTGGTTTTCTATCTTTCAAACTCATCATCAGATCTGTTCCGATGGGAGTTGTTATCCGAAGGCTAACCGCATCGCGGAGAATCTCGGATATTCTCGAGACCATGCGGGATATCTTCCCGTAATCAGCGTTCAAAGGTCCAAGGAACATGTCCATGGTTATGGATCCCATGCTCGCTATCCTCGCCCCTCTCTCAGTTGCTTTCATTCTCGCCTCTGTGTGACTTATGGAGTAATTCGTTATGAGCAGACAAACATCGCTGTTCATCATTGCTTCCGAAACAAGCACGGAAGGTTCCTCTCCTCTGAAATCTCTCGGCTTCATGAGAACGAGGATAGGATCGACCTGAAAATCGAGAGAAAACGCGGATTCGAAGAACATATTTGCAACTTCCATCGTCGGTGGATCCGTCACCACCACCAACTTCTCGTTCTGTTTCAAATTCATGTTCTTGATGAGGATATTCTTTGCGATTTTGAGGATTCTTGGATCTATCATTCGATCACCTCATTTCAAAAACAGATCCATCACCTTCGCGTTAACCGTGTCTATCAAGCCAAGATCTGAAACTTTGTACTTCGGACTCACCGTGAGAGCCAAAACGGTGAGAAAGAGGATCGGATTGGTGTGCGACACGCCGTTTCTCCTCAATGCATCCTCTATTTTCCTCATCTTCGTTCCAACCTTTTCAACGGGTTCATCACTCAGGATACCTCCAATCGGCAATTCGAGAAGAATCCTCTCATCCTTAGATACGAAAGCCATCCCACCTTTCAAAATCATGTTACCCGCTTTCGCCATCTGTTCCGGATCTTTTCCGACGATCACGATGTTGTGGTTATCGTGTGAAAAACTCGTGGCGAAAGCACCGTCTTTCAGATTCAGTCCCTTCAAAAATCCCACACCACCAATCGGTTCGGAATTTCTTCTCCTGAAAACGTTGACCTGAACTATATCCTTCCCGTTCAAGTTGGCGAATCCGCTTTTGAAATACAATCTTTCCACGGTTATATCGGTCAGTGAGTTCTCGTCGTTCATCGTGATGACCCTCACCTCGTGTGAACCATCCGAAATGTCGATTCTGAAATCCTCCTTCTTGAATTTTCTCAGCTCTATGGACTTATCGAAGATCTCGCGGAATCTGGTCGGATGAAATTGAAGATTCAGCAACCTTTCACCCTTCACATAAACTTCATCTGGAACGATCCTTTTAAGATCACTCACGGTGAAGAAATCCGCACTCTTGCCCGGGGCTATGATTCCGTATCGATCCAAACCCAGATAAACTGCCGGTCTCAGCGTTGCGGATGCCATCGCATCCAATGGATCCCAACCGAGTGATATCGCCCTGTCGATCAGAAGGTTGAGATGTCCATCCAGCAGGATGGATGGAGGAAGATCATCCGTGACGAGCAGAATCCTCGATCTATCCTTAAGGCTCATTATGTATTCGACATTTTCACGTGTGAGAGATTTCATCTGTATCATCACGTACATTCCTTTACGTAGTTGTTCCTCAATCTTCTCTGGATTCGTGAGGGTGTGATCCGATCTGACCCCATATCCGAGATATTTCGAAAGTCTCATCTTTCTCAAAGTTGGACAGTGTCCCTCGATTTTCAATCCTTTTCTGTTCGCAAACTCTATTATCTCCATCAATTCATCATTTCCATCGAGAACTCCGTTGTAATCCATCAGTTCACCCAATGCGACCACACCGTTGAAATTTGAAAGAACTTCCACATCTTCCACAGTTATTCTCGAATTCGGAGTTTCAAGTTTTCTTCTACTCGCCGGAACACAACTTGGAATGGCGGTGAGTATCTTCAGGGGCTGATTCTTTGAATTCTCGATCATGAATACGACACCCATCAATCCGAAAAGATTTGCCATCTCATGTGGATCCTGAAGAACAACGCCTGTTCCGTGTTTGAGCACTGCTTGCGAAAATCTGTAGGGTGTTACCATACTGCTCTCTATGTGCATGTGAGAATCTATAAGAACCGGAAGAACCTGCTCACCTTTAAGATCCACGATTTCACCGTCGAGATCATCACCGTACTTTCCCTCTTCAACGAATTCAAAGACCCCATCCTTCACGGAAAACCAACCCTCGAATATCCTTTGATTCACCACATCCACGATCGAAGCATTTTTGAATATTTTCCTCATTTTTTGTTCCCCTCAATCAGTATCCTGACAGCTTCGATTGAAACCTCTATAGCTTTCTCCTCAGCTTCTTTGAACAGCTTTTCCTTCTCCTCTTGGGAAGGTTGCTCCTTCAACCATATGTTGGAATCCGTTGCGAGTATCGCACCAACCTTCACCCTTCTCATTGTTCCAACCACAAAGACGGTGGCACACTCCTGCTCCGCTGCAACCACACCGGCATCCTTCAAAAATCTGTTCAGGTCCCAGTCTTGAACGTAAAAAGCGTCCCTTGTGTAAACAATTCCCTTGAAATAACTGTATCCCAGCTTCTCACATGCCTTCTCCAAAGCCAGAGTTACTTCCATATCCGCCACAGCTGGGAAGGGTAACGGTGCGTAGGCTTGTGATGTTCCCTCCCCTCTGTAAGCTCCGGTCGCTATGATGAGCCCACCTATGGGAATATCCTCCTGCCTCGCCCCTGCCGATCCAACCCTTATGAAATACTTAGCTCCTATGTTGGTGAGCTCCTCGACAGCTATGGATGCTGAAGGCCCACCTATACCCGTTGAGCAAACACTCACAGCAACTGAACCTATCCTTCCGGTGTAAACGATGAACTCCCTGTTCTTCGATATCAACCTCGGTGATTCGAGTTTCTCAGCTATCTTCCTCGCCCTTTCGAGATCACCCGGAATCAGAACATATTCCCCAACATCGCCTTCTTTACATCTTATGTGTCTCTGCATTCCCATCCGATGTATTCCCTCCCCGTTGAACTGTGAATCTATATCTTGAAAGCTATGCAATCCTTCGGTTCCACGCACACGGTGATACTTTGCCCTTCCTTCAGCATGCCCATCTCCAATTCCATCTCAACATTCAGAATCTCCATATACCCGATATCCACCATGTAAAGCACCGTATCCCCCTGAAAGATTCTCGAAATTATTCTTCCCTCGAGTGTGTTCCTCGTCTCTTTTTTCGCGGGCTTGAAATTCTTCCTCCTCGCAAGAAGAACCACATTCTCACCGATCGTTAAATCTTCGGAAGTTCTCGCCAAAAATTTCCTTCCCTCATGATCCACCACCACGTATCCACCCTCGAAATCCACCACCTTCCCTTTCAAGAATTCCTGAAACCCCATGAACTTTGCGCAATACAATGTCTTTGGATTGTTGTAAACTTCCTCCGGTGTTCCAAAATGTTCTATCTTTCCATCGTTCAGAAGTGCTATCTTATCCGAAAGTGCTATCGCTTCAGCCTGATCGTGTGTGACGTAAACTGTCGTTATTCCGAGCTCTTTCTGGAGTCTTCTGAGTTCGGACCTCATTTCAACCCTAAGTTTCGCATCCAAATTTGACAAAGGTTCATCCATCAGGAGAAGATCAGGCTCTATGACTATGGCGCGAGCTATCGCAACCCTCTGTTGCTGTCCTCCGGAGAGTTGCGAGGGCAATCTACCCTCGAACCCCACCAACCCAACGAGTTCAAGGGCTTCCTTCACCTTCTTCTCTATCTCAACTTTATCCATCCTTCTCAACTTCAACCCAAAGGCTACATTTTCAAAAACGTTCAAATGGGGAAAAAGGGCGTAGTTTTGAAACACTATTCCTATGTTCCTCTTGTTGGGAGGTATGTTGTTGTATATCTTCCCCCTTATGATGAGTTCACCGGATCTTATTGGAAGAAAGCCAGCTATGGTTCTCAGCGTGGTGGTCTTTCCACTCCCACTCGCACCAAGCAGTGAGATGAATTCCCCTTCTTCCACGGAAAGGGAAAAATTTTCGAGAACGTTGGTCTTTTTGTCGTATCCAACTGTAATCTTTCTCAGCTCCAAGAAAGCCATCTGATCACCCCTGATCTGATCACATGTATCTCGTTATTCCAAGTAACTTCTGGGAAAGTATGACGATTCCGAAGGTTAGAAGGATGAGTAGTGTTGACAGAGCAGCTATACTCGGATCGTAGTAATACTCCATGTAGCTCATCATGACGATCGGTAACATGTTCACCCCCGGACCCGTCAGGAATAGGGATATCGGAACGTTGTTGAAGGATATGATGAACATCAATATGAAGGATGCGATGATCCCGGTTTTTATGTTCGGAAGAACCGTCAGGAAAAAGGCTTTCAATTTCGATGCCCCGAGGCTGATGGCAGCTTCTTCTATATCCGTTGGAAGATTCTCAAGAGCGGTCCTCGTTATTCTTATGGAGTATGGAAGAACGATTATGGTATGCCCTATGAGAAGGGTGGTCTTTATGGAAAAAAGATTCATCATCACGAATATTCTGAGCAATGTCAACCCGGCGACCATCCCAGGCACGATAACCGGAAGAGTCAAGAATGTTTCAACGATCCTCTTGCCCATGAAGTCGTATCTTGACAGCGCGTAAGCGGATGGAATCCCAAGGACGGAAGCGAAAATGGATGCGAGAATAGCTATGATCACGCTCAACTTCATACTCTCTTTGAACATATCCATCGATATCACCTTTTTGAACCATCCCAAGGTGAATCCCTGAGGCGGGAAAGAGAGAAATTCCTGTGTCCCAAAGGAGGATATGAATATCACAACGAATGGACCTATGAGGAAGATGAGAACGAGCACCATGATGATCGTGGAAATGCTAATCCTATCCATTTCATTTGCTCCTTCCCAAGTTTCCAACGTATCTCAACAGGATGTTTATCAATATGGTGAGCATGAGCATTATGACAGCTATGGCGGTTGCCATGTTCCAATCGAGAAGAACGGATGCCCTCTGATACAAAAGAGTGCTCAACATCAATATTCTGCTTCCTCCAAGCAGTGCGGGTGTCACGTATGCACTTATCGATCCGGCGAAGACGAGCATCCCTCCTATGACGAGTCCTTCCGATGTTAGAGGAAGCTGAACCTTGAAGAAGGTCTGGAGGCGTGATGCCCCCAGACTCCTCGCTGCGAGTATGTAATCTTCATTCAAATTTTCGAAGGAACTCACCAACGACAGAATCATCAACGGCATGAACAACTGTAGTAAGCCCAGTAAAACAGCAGGTTCGGTGTAGAGTATCTTAACTCTCCTCATGCCCATCGCTACGAGGAGATTGTTTATCATACCTTCCCTACCTATAACCGCGAGCCAGGCGAAGGTTCGTGCAACTGGGTTTGTCATGAGAGGAAGGACAATCAAAGTCATCACGATGGTTTTTTTTCCAGATTTCATCCCATTTATTGCCATCGCAGTTGGGTAGGACAGAACTATGGAGATCAATGTGACAATTCCTCCTATCTTCAAACTCCTGATGAATGCATTTCTCGAAACTCTCTCCCTGAAAAAATCCAAATAGTTAACCGCGGTTATACCTTCATCCTTGTCGTAGAAACTTCTACCCACGGTTATGGAAAGTGGTATCACGAAAAAAGTGAGAATGAACACGAAAGCGGGTATTATCAGGATATATATTTTCCATCTCCCGCTCATCGTCGAATTTACTGAGCTATCATTTCATTCCATTTCTTTATCCACTCATCCCTGTGTTTCACTATGAAATTCACATCGTAGAACACCAATTTCTTTATCACATCCTCACCGTAGGTCAACTTTTCCGCTATTTTCTTCGGAACCTTAACATTCTTGTTCACGGGAGAATCCACCAGATCCATCGCTTCCTTGTATTGAACTTCCTTATCCAGCAGGAAATCTATGTATTTGTAAGCATTTTCAATATTCTTGGCTCCCTTGACGATGCTGACCACGCTGAGAAAACCTATGGATCCCTCCTCAGGGTCCACCCATTTCAAGGGCAATCCCGTGGCGAGCAGTCTTCCCCACGCGAATCTTGCAACAGGTGCTGCCCAGACTTCTCCCATCTTGAAGAGATTTATCAACTCGGATGACCTTCTGTAGAATGTAACCACACCCTCCTTCAACTCAGCTACCTTTTCGAAAGCCACGCTCAATGATGGATCCTTGTCGCTTCCACCCCAGACCCTGTTCATCATCATCATGAACGCGGGTCCCTGAGTTATGGTTATGGTTGGAAGAGCGATGTGTCCTCTCAGATCTTCCCTCCAAAGATCCTTCCATGATTTTATCGGTTCTTTGACCTTATCCGTTCTGTAAACGATGCTGAAGTTGAAAACCGCGTATGCCACACCGTAGTTTCCTCCTATCGGATCTTTCGCGAAATCGTAAAGCTCGTTATAGTTCGACAGCCTGCTCACATCTATGGGTTGGAGCAGACCTTCCTTCTTCGCCAACGCGGCGTAATAATCCGCAAAATGTACAACATCTATGACCGGATTGTCCTTCCTTTCGATGAGCTTGGAAAG
>QNAU01000030.1 GCA_003641545.1 Thermotoga sp. | reverse complement strand
TTCGGATGGTGAATACCCGGGCGGATGTCGATATATTATATATTTCATTGAACTGGATCCATCGTTTCTGATAAATTTATTCTCAAAACGGTGGAAGGAGGTTGTCAAATGTTCCGTGAAACCCTCACCTTCGATGATGTTCTCCTTCTCCCCAAGTTCAGCGATGTTCTTCCATCTGAAGTTGATCTTTCCTCCAAATTAACACCCGATTTGAAGCTGAACCTACCATTTTTGAGTTCAGCTATGGATACGGTCACGGAGTCAGAACTTGCAAAAGCAATGGCACGTGAAGGTGGTATAGGGATAATACATCGGAACATGCCCATCGAAGAGCAAGCACGCCAGGTATCACTGGTGAAGAGAGCTGAGAACGGTGTGATAGAAGATCCATTAACCGTGACGATCGATGAAAATGTGGGATGTGTGAAAAGATTGATGAAAGAGTATAAGATAGGAGGTTTTCCAGTTGTGAATGAGGATGGAAGGCTCCTCGGCTTGATCACGAACAGAGATGTGAGATTCGAAAAGGATGAGCATAGACCCGTCAAGGATCTCATGACGCCTGTGGATAAACTCGTAACCGCCAGACCCGGCATAACCCTGGATGAGGCGAGAAAGATTCTGCACGAAAGGAAGGTGGAGAAATTACCTCTGGTGGATGAGAATGGTATCCTCAAAGGTTTGATAACCATAAAGGATATAATGAGCGTGATGGAGAATCCAAACGCTTCGAGAGATCACAAGGGAAGATTGTTAGTTGGAGCTGCGGTTGGAACGGGGGAGGATACCTTCGAGAGGGTGGAATCTCTTCTGAAAGCGGGAGCAGATGTTATAGTGATCGATACCGCCCATGGTCATTCAAAAAGGGTGATTGAAACTGTGAAAGCCATAAGGATAAATTTCCCGAATTGCAGGTTGATAGGTGGAAATGTCGCGACGGCAGAAGGAGCTGAAGCTCTCATAAAAGCTGGTTGTGATGCGGTGAAAGTCGGAATCGGTCCAGGTTCGATATGCACAACGAGGATGGTAGCCGGGGTTGGGGTGCCACAGCTGAGCGCTATAATGGATGTGGTGTCAATAACTCGGAGATACGGTGTTCCTGTGATAGCCGATGGAGGGATAAGATCCTCCGGTGACATAGTCAAAGCACTTGGAGCGGGAGCGCACACCGTTATGATGGGCAACATGTTCGCTGGGACGGAAGAAGCACCGGGAGAAACGGTTCTGTATCGGGGAAGAAAATACAAAATCTACAGAGGCATGGGATCGATGGAGGCGATGAGAAGAGGAAGTGCGGATAGATACTTCCAGAAAGCTGGGGAACATCTGACACCAGAAGGTGTGGAAGGGATGGTTCCATACAGAGGAAACGTCAAAGATGTGATCCGACAGCTCGCGGGTGGATTGAGAGCAGGTATGGGATACGTTGGGGCGAGGAATATAGAGGAATTGCATAGAAAAGCTGAATTCATAAGAATAACGAGTGCATCGATCAGGGAAAGTCACGCTCACGATCTGATAATAACCAAAGAACCACCGAATTACAATCCGCCTGCCTCCAACGGTAAAAATTGGTGAGGTGGTAAAATGTGAAAAGTGTGGTGGTTCTGGACTTTGGTTCCCAATACTCCCAGTTGATCGTCAGAAGATTCAGAGAAATGGGATATTATTCCACCCTGTTGAATCACGACTGTTCGAAGGAGGAGATGGAAAGTCAGGATCCCGGGATGTTCGTCTTATCCGGTGGACCGAGCAGTGTTTATGAAAAAGATGCCCCGAAGATTCCGAATTTCATCTTCAATTTCAGCGTTCCAATACTTGGAATATGTTATGGATTGCAGATCATAATCGATAAATTCGGTGGTGTGGTTGGAAAATCGAAGAAGAGAGAATTTGGGCACAGCATTCTCAAAATAGATGCCGATGATCCCATATTCAAAGGAATACCGAACAGAATCCGGGTTTGGATGAGCCACTCGGATAGGGTAGAAAAGTTGCCGTATGGATTCCGTTCCATCGCGAGAACCGAAAATTCCCCATTCGCGGTTGTGAGAGACGAGAGTGGGAAAATATACGGTGTTCAATTCCATCCAGAAGTCGCACACACGGAACATGGAACGAAGATCCTCGAAAATTTCGCCAGAAATGTTGCCAAACTCGAGAAAAATTGGTCTATGGAAAATTACGTGGAGAAAACGATCGAGGAGTTGAAGAACAGAATCAAGAACGATCGAGTGATAACCGCAGTTTCGGGTGGTGTAGATTCCACGGTTGTGACCGTTCTACTCAACAGAGCGATCGGAGATCGAGTAATACCGGTGTTCATAGATACAGGATTCATGAGGAAAGGTGAAAAGGAAGAGATAGAAAGGTCGTTCAAAGAGTTGGGAATAAAGGTTGAATGTGTGACCGCATCGCGTAGATTTCTCAAAGCCTTGGAGAATGTGGAGGATCCTGAGGAAAAGAGAAGAAGAATTGGTCATACGTTCATAACGGTTTTCAAGGAATTCGCCGATGGTCTTCAAAAAAAGGTGGGAAGGATAAGGTATCTCGCTCAAGGAACCTTGTATCCCGACGTTGTGGAGAGTCGAGCACCTGAACGAAAAGATGCCTCAAAGATAAAGACACATCACAACGTTGGAGGATTACCCGATGATCTTCCCTTCGAATTGATCGAACCTCTGAGATATCTCTTCAAGGATGAAGTTAGGAAGATCGGAAAAATCCTGGGTATCCCGGATGAGGTACTCAACAGACATCCATTCCCCGGTCCTGGTTATGCCATAAGGATAATCGGAAAGATAACCGAGGAAAGGATCAGGATTCTACGGGATGCGGATGAAATACTCTTCGAAGAATTGAGGAAATACGGATTGTATGAAAAACTGTGGCAAGCGTTCATGGTGCTACTTCCCGTGAAGAGTGTGGGTGTGATGGGAGATAGAAGGACATACGAGAACGTTCTGGTCTTGAGAGCTGTCGAAAGCGTGGATGGAATGACAGCGGACTGGTCAAGGCTTCCATACGATTTCCTGAACAAAGTTTCCACCAGGATAGTGAACGAAGTAAATGGGGTGAACAGGGTGGTTTACGATATAACATCCAAGCCACCAGCCACCATAGAGTGGGAATGAGAAAAATTCGATGGAGGTGAATGGATGAGAAATATCCTCTTTCCATTTATTCCGCTCGTCATGTTGTCGATCGTGATTCTTAGTGGTTGCGATATCTTCGGTGGTGGGGGAAGTTCGAAAAACGTAACGGTGTCGATTTTCATAAAAAGTGTCGCCGTTCCAGATGATCTTCACAATCCCGATGGAACATGGGCTAAGATACAATTTCACATTCTCAAGTTGAAAGTCTTCGACACGGTGAGATCGCTGGATACGGATTACGACAGTTCCACAGACTACAGCGATGTCTTCGATTCCTTCACCCTGAGCAAGGGGAGCAAGAATGCAACGGTGGAGCTGGAACTTTCCCCCAAAGCAACTGTTTCGATCTACAACGGTATGTTGTTCATGGAATCCAAAGGGATGACACTGGAATCGACGAAGTTGATCGCGAATTTCGTGAGATTCTCCGGTGATTCGCTCGTGAATTACGACGATGTTTACATCTCCTCAAACGAGAACATTTGGATTCTCATCGGATTGGATGAAATCGAGGACTTGTATTCATCCCCTACCGGGAATTTGAACATGATGGTTCTCAGAGAATCCGATCTCATAAACGTTACGGGACACATAGATGGAGAAGAAAGGTATCTCGTGAAATTCGAGAGTGGTTATTACAGAACTTTCAGCACATTCACCAAAGATGGAGATTTTTCGATGAAATTGCCCAAGGGTGATTACGGGGTAACGGTGGATATCTACGAAGTCGGATCAACCGAACCTGCGACAACGGATGAAATACGTCCAACAGAGGATGTGGAACTGTTCTACGATTTGAGTCAATGATGCGTGAAGAAGGATACGAGCAGTGCGGATCCATCGAGTGGAAACCTTGCAACTCCTTTTTCATCGATCCTGAAATTTTCTATTTCATCCCGTAGTATGTCTATACCGTGATATCTCCCACTTTCGAGGACCCCGGAAAATTCTACCTCTACCTCATCGACCTTTGAGAATGGAAGTATGACGAGTATATAGCTCCCACAATCCGGTAGGTATCTCATGAAGGATATCAAAACATCTTCCCGGGAGTTGTGGAGGAAGACCATCTTTCCTCTTTTCAAAGTTTTCGAGTTTCCCCTTAGATGAGCGAGCTTTTCGTAGAGTTCGTGGATTCTTTCATCCTTCTCATCCCATGGTATGAGGTATTCGTTGAATATATCGACCTTTTCTCTTATCCCGTATTCTTGACCGTTGTGTATCAGTGGAACACCTTTCAAGGTGAACAGAAAAATAGCGAGATTTTCCAGTGTGTTTTCATCTCTCACGATATTCGCTATTCTATCTTGATCATGATTTTCGAGAAACCTCATCTTTATGTAATTCAAAGGATATATCTCATCCTGCATCCTTATGTAGGAAACGTAACCCCTTATATCGGTTCTTCCCTCCAAGAAATCCTTCAATTTGTAATATCCATCGTAATCGTAAGTGATATCGAAAGCCTGATACATGTAAGGATCGTGGGTTTCGGAGATCCATATCACCCTCTTGATCTCGTTCACCCTTTTACGAGCTTCCAGCCAGAATTCTATGGGTATGAGACCCGCAACATCACATCTGAAGCCGTCGATATCGAATTCTTTGACCCAATAGATCATCATGTTTATCAGGTAATCCCACACTTCCCGCTTCGAGTAATCGATATCGACCACATCCGACCATTCCGGATTTTCAGGTATGGGATTACCATTTTCATCCCTTATGAACCATTCGGGATGCTCGATTGCGAGGGTGGAATCGGGAGATGTGTGGTTGAGAACCATATCCATGATGACCTTCATCTTGAGTTCGTGCGCTCTCTTCACCACGTCTCTGAAATCATCCTTGCTTCCCAATCTTTCGTCGATCTCATAGTAATCTCTTATGGCATAGGGTGAACCAAGCTTACCTTTCCTTTTCACCTTCCCCACGGGATGTATGGGCATCAGCCATATCGCGTTTATTCCAATGGCTTTCAATCTGTCCAATTCATCTATTATTCCTTTGAACCCACGGTTGGAAAAAGCCCTTGGGAAGATTTCGTATATGAGAAGATCGTTGAATTCGGTGGGTGTGTCGAAAGCCAAAAATCCTTTCCCCCTTCTCAGAATAGACTTATCTGTTCCTTCTCGGGAAGATCATCCAACATGTGCAATTCCCTCATCGTTTCGACGTTGGCTTTTGTTATTCCGGTTCTTCTGATCATGTCCTCCACCGATGTGAAAGGTCTCTTCGATCTCGCTCTGTCTATGGATTTGGCTAATTTATCCCCGAGTCCCGGTATTTTGTTGAGTGGTATTCTCAAACCATCCCCCTCTATTTTGAAGACTCTCGGATCGGACAGGAAGATGTTAACTGGAAGGAATTTGAATCCTCTCATCATCATTTCGAGAGCCAACAGAAGGTTGGTTTCTTCAGCTTTCTCCTTGACGTTCTTGTGAATTATTCCGGAAAGCTCGTTCAATCTCTCCTTTATCGCTTTCGGTCCTTTCAGAATCACGATCGTGTTGAACTCATCTCCCTTCACGGTGAAATAAGTTGCGTAGAAAGCTAAGGGATGGTGCACCTTGAAGTAAGCGATCCTGAACGCCATCATGACGTAGGCAACCGCGTGAGCTTTCGGGAAAAGATACTTTATCCTCTTACAGGATTCTATGAACCATTTTGGAACTTTACATTTTTTCATCTCCTCTTCGAAATCCTCCGTGAGTCCTTTACCCTTCCTCACGTTCTCCATGATCTTGAAAGCCGTGAGCTCATCCATTCCCTTCTTTATGAGATAGTTCATGATGTCGTCCCTACAAGCTATGACATCTTTGAGAGTTGCCTTCCCAGAAACTATGAGATCCCTGGCGTTGTTCAACCAAACGTCGGTTCCATGCGAAAGTCCGGATATCCTAACGAGATCCGCGAAAGATGAAGGCTTCGTTTCCTCGAGCATCTGTCTGACGAATTGGGTTCCAAATTCCGGAATTCCAAGCGTTCCAACCTTCACATCTGCAAATTTGGATTTGAGTTTTAAAGCTTTGACGGATGAGAAAATGGATAAGGTGGCTCTGTCGTTCATATCTATCTTCATCGGATCCACACCGGTTATATCCTTCAACATCTTTATGAAGGTTGGATCATCGTGTCCGAGTATGTCTATCTTCACGAGATCATCGTGGATTGATTCATAATCGAAATGAGTGGTTCTCACACCGGATTTCGAATCGTTGGCGGGATATTGAACCGGTGTGAAATCGTGTATATCCATATCTTTGGGAACTATCATCAATCCACCTGGATGTTGTCCCGTGGTTCGTTTGACTCCTGTTATCCTCATTGCCAATCTCAGCACTTCGGAACTCCTGAGTTTTCTCCCTTCCTTCTCCTCATATTTTTTAACATAACCAAAGGCACTTCTTTCCGCAACGGTGCTTATCGTTCCAGCCCTGAAGACATGTTCTTTTCCAAAGAGCTTCTCTATGTATTTATGAGCTCTCGATTGATACTCACCCGAGAAGTTCAAATCTATATCCGGTATCTTGTCCCCCTTGAATCCCATGAAAACTTCGAACGGTATATCCTGCCCATCTCTCATCAAATCCGTGCCACAGATTGGACATTCCTTCCTCGGGAGATCGAAACCGGATCCGTAGGAACCATCCGTTATGAACTCGGTGTGAAGACACTTTGGACATCTGTAATGCGGTGGAAGGGGGTTGACTTCCGTTATTCCAAGCAGATACGCCACGAGGGATGACCCAACGGATCCCCTCGAACCCACGACATATCCATCCTCATTCGATTTCCTCACGAGTTTTTGAGCGATCAAGTAGAGGACGGAATATCCATGCTCTATGATGGCGTTGAGTTCCTTCTTCAACCTATTTTCAACCACTTCAGGGAGTGGGTCACCGTAATATTCGTGTGCTTTTTTCATCGTTTCTTCCTCTATTATCTTTTCAGAATTCTCTATTATGGGAGGATGAAGCTTTCCATCGAGTATGTTGAATTCCTCTATCATGTCCGCTATCTTTCTCGTGTTCTCGACTACTATCTCCTTGGCTATTCTCTCGTCATCAAATATCTCGATTGCCGATTCCAACATCTCCTCGGTCGTTCTGAGAAATGCGGATGGTTGATCCGAATAATTCTTCCTATCCTGCGCAGCCATGAGAACAGCTCTTATCTTCCCATCTTCCGGATCGAGGAAATGCACATCCCCTGTCATCACTACGGGTATGTTCAATTTCCTTCCTATCTCGTAGAATGTCCTGAACATCTCCTTGAATTTTTCCCCGTTCACTTCACCACCTGCCACAACATCGAGTGGCATCACCTCTATGAAATCGTAAAATGCTGCCAATTGTTCGAGCTCCTCCAAGGTTGCCCCTTCCAAATAATTCTCCGCGAGTTCACCCGACAGACAAGCGGTTCCAAGCAGAAGACCATTCCTTTTTTCCATCAGAAGACTCTTCGGAATTTTGGGTTTGGAATGGAAGTATTCCAAGTGAGATTTTGAAACCATCTCGTATAGATTCTTCAACCCTTCCTTATTTTTTACAAGGATCGTCACGTGATATGGACTGAGTTTCTTCACATCTATGTTCTCACGAACTCTCTCGAGCTGGTTTATCCTGTTTATTCCCCTCAACTTCAACATCTCTATAAATCTCAAGAATATCTTTGCGGTTATCCTCGCATCATCCAACGCTCTGTGATGTCTGAAATCCCCTATCTTCAATTTCTTGGCTATTCTGTCGAGGGAATAACTCTTCATGTCGAGCAGGGCTTTTGACAAGCCAAGTGTATCAATGTATTGAAACTCCCATTCCTCATTCAAAACCCTCTTGACCGCCGATCTCAGGAATCTGTAATCGAAATTGGCGTTGTGGGCAACAAGCGTGGCATCTTTTATGAATTCTAAGAACCCCGGGAACACCTCTTCAAAAGTTGGAGCGTCCTTCAACATCTCGTCGTTTATACCCGTCAACCTTTCACTCATTCTACTCATGCTCTTCGTGGGTTTTATCAGGGTATGATATTCTTCCACTATTTCGGAATTCTTGATTTTGACCGCTCCTATTTCCACGATTTCATCCCTCATCGGATCCAAACCTGTGGTTTCAAGATCCACCACCACGAAGGTTGCGCTCACAAGATCATCGTTTCTTTCTACGTTGTGCGTTATACGGGCAACGTCATCCACCATGTAAGCTTCCATTCCAAATATGGGTTTTATCCCGTTCTTCAGAGCCAATTTTTGAAATTCCGGAAATGCTTGGACAACTCCGTGATCCGTTATCGCCACCGCTTCATGACCCCAGCTTTTCAACCTGTTGAAAAGATCCTCCAGATCGACCAAACCATCCAAAGCACTCATCTTCGAATGCAGATGAAGTTCCACCCTCTTCACATTCGCGTTGTCCATTCTTTCCGGGAGATTTAACTTCCCTATCTCTGATATTTTTATCTGTATCTCATCCCTCCTGTCATCACGATAAACTGTCCCGGAAACCTCGACATGGTCACCCAATTTCAGATCCAGATTCTCAACTTTTTTTCTCGTCATCCCGTTGAAACGACAAAATATGGAATCGCTGTCATCGGTTATGTGGATACCATAATCCTCTATATGGAAGATCCGCCCATACACTTTGACTTGCTCACCCGGTCGGAAAACCCTGAGAAGATTCCCTTTCCAGTTCTCCGGTCCCACCTGATCCTCATCTTTGGATTCTGAATCCCTCGGCGGAACGTTCACCATCTTCTTTTCATTCGAATTCTTCTCAACCATTTCATCTTCACAGACTTCAATGCTGACGGTGACTTTCTCCCCTATCACCTTCTCTATTCCTTTTTCCAAAAGTTCCCTCTTCTTCATCAACCTTTCCGCCATGAAGGAATTGGGAACCTTCAACTTCAACTTACCGGAAGAATTCATCGGTGTGATGGAACCGTTGAAATACGGGATGGAACCGTTTATTTCCCTGACGATCTCATCCCACATCGTGACAGCCCTATCGACAGGATCCAAGGGGATATCTGATTTACCTCCCGTTCTTTCCTCTTTCGAGATCACCGGAAGGTTGGTGTAATCTTTCAACCAGCGTATGAATTCTTCCGGAACATCTTTGGAGGACACCAACTCGATTCTATCATCGAATATTCTGATCTCCCGTATAACGAAACCGTCCGGTATTTCAACACCATCCACATTTCCAAGCTTCGAAAGAATGCTCTTGAGATCCTCGGAAATCACGACCCTAAGAAACATCGAATTCCCCCACTCTCTTTTTCATTGCGTAAGAATTGGCATGACAAATTGCTATTGCAAGTGCATCGGATACATCATCGAACTTAGGTCTTTCCTTCAAGTTCAGTATCTTCATCACCATATCCCTGACATTTTCTTTTCTCGCCCTTCCGTATCCGGTAACAGCCATCTTAACCTGATAGGGTGTGTACTCATTTATCTTTATCTTCTTCAAAGTCAGAGCTAATATTATGACCCCTCTCGCTTCTCCCACTTCCATCGCGGTGGTCACGTTTCTGAAGAAGTAGAGTTTCTCCATGGAGACCTCATCCGGTTCATATTTTTCTATCAACTTCATCATTCCCTCGAAGATATCGACCAACCTCTCGGGAAAACTTTTCTTTCTCTCGGTCTCTATGATTCCACTTCCAACCACTTTCATTCGACTTCCGGCGAGCTCCAACACACCGTACCCAACTATACCGTATCCCGGATCTATCCCCATTATTCTCAATTTTTCACCCAAGGAAGTCACCTCGCGAGGGGAAATGAAAAATTCACGAGAATTATAACTCCAAAGTTCACCCTCGGATTTGAAGGGTTCTTTAAAATTGTGGAATCTTTCCATAAGAATCCGATCTTTGCTATGGTTTATCGATACTGGATGAAGGATTCTGCCATGGATGGAGACGTTGTAAAATTCGCTCGCGATTTCGAGG
>QNAU01000029.1 GCA_003641545.1 Thermotoga sp. | reverse complement strand
GATCTTTCCCTGCACGATCAAGGGTAAAATCGAAAATAGAGATGACCTGAGGATAAATTCAGATGGTTTGACCGTGATAATCGAGATTCGATTTGATAAACCTACCTTGTTCAACATGGCATCTCTTGGAAGTAGAACCGTCATTTTGAATTTCACCCCATTCCCAAGCCAATACGAGGATTATAAAGTCATAGCCCCGGGGGTCGTTTGGTACAGGAAGGAGGAGAATTTCGGCAGATTCAAACTCAGGGTGAATTATCTGGAAATCGATGCCACCAAGGATTTCGAAGCTGTTCCGGCATTCTCGAAAAAAGGTATAGGTTCTCTCGAAAGGTTGACCGAGATGGTTAAAGAAGAGGGTGGAATAGCGGGTGTGAATGGGAATTATTTCGATCCATTGGCTGGTTTTCCGATCGGAATAGTGGTCAGGAATGGTAAGGTTCTTTCGATCCCTTACGGTGGACGTCCAATGCTCGTTGAAACTTTTTCGGGTGATTATTACATAGTATCCACCTCAGCGGAAGTCAACGTAAAACTGAAGGACAGATTTCTCCTGGTGAAAGCGATGAACAATCCATCCAAATCCAACTGCGTCGTTTACACTCACGAGTATTCCAAGCCGATACCCAAGAGGGAAAATTACGTTTACTTTGTCGTCGAGAGGGGAAAGGTGATATCACGGAGTTATGTTGAAAAAGCACCAAAGGATGGATACGTTGTCGCGGTGTCGAAAGATCTCGAAAGATACGTTGAAGATGTATCCGTTGGTGATGAATCGAGCATATACCTCGATCTTGGAACCTTTCCATTCGCGGTGAAGAATGCCGTTGAAGGAGGTCCAAGGATACTTGAGGGTGGTAAAATAATAGAGTACATCGAAGAGGAGAAGATGAGATACGGTGGGGGAATAATCGTCAAGAGAGCCCCACGAACAGTTGTTGCAACGAAACCACCATCGAAGCTCGTGTTCATGGTGATAGATGGTTACCAGCTCAAAAGTTCGGGTTTGACCTTCGAGGAACTCGCAGATTTTCTCTTAAAAAAAGGATACATAGATGCGATGTGCCTCGATGGTGGTAGTTCCTCCGTCATGGTGGTTGAAGGAAGGGTGGTCAACAATCCCCCGAGGGGAAGTGAACCGAGGATATCTGTGGGTATAGTTATAAAGAAAAAATCTTGGAGGTGAGGGATTGTGAATCACGAAGTTGAAAAGAGGAAAAATATAGTGTTCATAGGCCACAACGGATCTGGTAAAACCATGCTCGCGGAAGCCATCCTTTTCAACGCGAAGGTGATAGAGAAGATGGGAAACACTTCCCAGGGAAATTCGACGATGGATACCGACCCATTGGAAATTGAGAAAGGTTCGAGTTTGTCATCATCTACCGCCCGTTTTGAATACTCCGATTTCGTGGTGACCATAGTTGATACACCTGGATTCGGTGATTTCGTCAGCGAGGTGATAACATCGATAGTTGTTTCCGAGAATGTTGTGAGCGTTGTCAACGCGGTTGCCGGTGTGGAAGTTCAAACGGAGAGAACGTGGAAAATAGCTGAGAATTATAAAAAACCGATCGCGATCTTCGTGAATCAGATGGACAAGGAAAGAGCGAATTTCGAAGGAGCGTTGAAATCCGTCGAAGAAGCCTTTGAAAGAAAGATCAGCCCCCTGACTCTCCCGATAGGTTCTGGAGATGATTTCAAGGGGATAGTCGATCTGATCGCTCACAAAGCTTACGAATACAACAGAGATGGAACGGGAGAGAAGAGAGAGGTTGAGTTTCCGGATTGGGCTGAGGATATGAGAACGAAATTGATAGAGGACATAGTCGAAACGGAAGAGGAACTGATGGAGAAATACTTGGAGGGGGAGGAAATAGAAGAAGAACTCCTTCTGAAGACCTTGAAGAAGGCTTACACATCGGGTGAGATAATCCCAGCTTTCGTAGGTTCCGCAGCTTTGAACATCGGTATAGATTTGTTCATGGATAGATTCTTCAAGATGTCGGCATCACCGCTGGATCTGAAACCGATCAAGGCGAAGACGGTCGAAGGAGAGAACGAAGTCCTCGTGAATCCAGATCCCAACGAACCATTCTCGGGTATCATATTCAAAGCGATAGTCGATCCATTCGTTGGAAAGATAAGCTACATAAAGGTATTTTCCGGTGTTCTGAAGGCTGGGGATTCCTTCGTGAACGTCAACAAGGGAAGTAGCGAGAAGGCAGCACACATATATTACATGGTTGGAAAAAAGCAGGTTGAGATCGAGCAAGCTGTTCCAGGGGACATAATAGCTCTGGCGAAGCTGAAGGAGAGTGCGGTTGGTGATTCAGTTTGCCACAAAGACAGAAAGCTCATCTTCGACCTCTTCGAATTCCCGGAGCCCATGATATCCAAATCCGTTCATCCAAAATCAAAATCCGATATAGACAAGATAAGCAACGGTCTATCGAGGTTGGCTGAATCGGATCCCACCTTCAAATGGGAGTTCGATCCGGAGACCGGTGAAACGGTCATATCGGGTCTCGGTGCGATGCATCTCGATGTGATGGTTGAAAAATTGAAGAGAACCTTCGGTGTCGATGTCACGATAGGAAAACCGAAGATAGCTTACAAAGAAACCATAAGAAAGAAAGCGATCTCCGAACACAAACACAAGAAGCAGACCGGTGGTCACGGTCAATACGGTCACGTGAAGATAGAGATGGAACCATTACCGAGGGGAGGGGGTTTCGAGTTCGTCGATAAGATAGTTGGTGGTGTCATACCGAAGAATTTCATCCCATCCGTGGAAAAGGGAATAAGGGAAGCGATGAAGAAGGGGGTTCTGGCTGGATATCCGGTGGTCGATGTCAAGGTGACGTTGTTCGACGGTTCGTATCACGAGGTTGACTCCTCGGATATATCCTTCCAAATAGCCGCAATACAGGCTTTCAAGAAGGGAATGGAGCAAGCTGATCCCGTGATTCTCGAACCGATAATGGAGGTGGAGATATTCGTTCCAGATGAGAATGCGGGGGATATAATGGGTGAGGTGACATCGAGAAGAGGAAGACCGATGGGGATGGAGCCGGCTGGCAAGGGAACTCAGAAGATAAAGGCGGAAGTCCCTCTGGCTGAACTTCTCGATTTTTCATCCAAGCTTGGCTCCATAACCAGTGGAAAGGGTTATTTTACGATGAGATTCTCGAGATATGAGATAGTTCCACCCCAGATACAGGAGAGGATAATCGCGGAGAGGAAGAGGGAAATGGAAGAGGAGAAATGAGGTGAAATGAATAGAGAGAAAGTATCCCTATTTGAACCTCGAGATTCTCGTTGTTCTCGTCATCATCATGGGATTGTCTGCCGTGATAGTTCCACAAATTTCGAATTATTTGAGGAAAACCAAGGCGCTGACAACGGTTTCGGAGATCAGAGCGTTGATTCTGGCCATCGAAAATTTCAGAATATTCGAGGGTGAAAACCCGAAGGATACGATGGAACTCGTTGAGCGAGGGTACATCTCGAAGATACCGAAAGATATGAAGATAGATGTTTCCGATGGAGATCCGGTTATTCTCGTGTTTAAAGATGTGGATCCCAATGTTATCAAGGTTTACTTTCCATCTTGCACAGTTGAAAATGGGATCTTCAAAATACCGCTGAAGGGGAGTGGATCGTGAAATATTCCGTCTTTTTCAAGCTGAACATACTGATGTTGCTGGTCTATTTCTCGGTTGTAATAGCTTTTACATTGGCCTTTCAAGCGGATCTGATCATATTGAGTGAGGTTGTGAACAATCTGCAAAGGGGGGTAAAAACGGAAGTCCCCAAATTTGGGTTGCTTTTCAATTGGTTTTGTGATCCGGGAGGAAAAATGCTGAGGGAGATTGAAGAAATCAGTGTGGAGAAGTTGACACCGGATGAGATACTGAAACTTCAGAAAATATTGGGAAAGATAAACAGAAATTACATAATAAGCTCCTTTGGGATGTACACCTTGGGTGTTTTGATCTTCTTCATCGTTTTTCTGATAATCTACCGTAAGACGAAGAAGAGTATAGACAAGATACGCTTAGCTTTTGAGAAACTCATGAATCATGAATATGGTTACACCGTGACCATAGAGAAGGATTTCGAGGAGTTCAAAGAAATGATGGAAGCTTTCAACAAAGCTTCGAAAGCTATAGAAAACTTGAATGATATGCTTCTCGAGTGCTTGAAGGAGAAGAACTCGTGATCCGTTTCCTTGATATTTCCAAACCATGATGATAAAATTTTCGTAAAGATCACAAAAATTCAATTTGAGAAAAGGGGAGAGGGTGTCATGAGGAGATTGATTTTCAGTATCCTGCTGTTCGTTTTTCCTTTTTTGATCCTTTACGCCGTTAACGCTCCCATTCAGGATGTCTTCTTCTTCAACATCCGTGATTCACTGCGAGAAATCGAAAAAGTTGCTCCTGAAGCGGTGGAGTTGATAGAAGCTGCAGTTGCCATGAACATCGATCCGAGTGTCGCACTTCCAGGATTCGGAAAGAGGATCAGCGTTGATTGGAAACCTCTCGACAAGATAACGCAATTTGAACTCGCGATAATGGCTGTGAAGATACTCGGTAAAGAAGGGGAAGTTTTAAAGCTGTATCCACTATCTTCTCCAACTTTCGAGGAGATAAAGACAAGCCTTGAAAAGGAGAAATACAGAGTTGGAGATCTTTACTATGACAGGGCTTATGGATACGTGGAATACTACAAGAATTTCCTGTTGAAGAAGTATCCCTTCCTCATGGATATACCCTTCAAGAACAAATTCGTGAACAAAAAAGGCGAGAATTCTCCTTTGGACATGCCCCACAGAGAGTTCGTCAGCAGGTTGGACGTGATAGAGTTCATAATCAGGTTGGCGACTGCAAGGTATCCGGAGATCTTTGGCAAGGGGTTCGGAAAATACATACCAGATATATTGAAATCCGCACTCAACCTGAACGATGACTCCACCATCGTCGATTTTGCGGAGGCTCTGAACAGGCATCTACGAACCATGTATGGTGCAAACTTGCCGGAGAACGTGGGATTCCTTTACGCATTCGAGTTCTACTTTCTCACGAAAAGGCCTGTAAAGAATGGTGAACTTAGGGAGTTGGCGATACCGATACTCTTCAGCGAAACTTTCAGAATATTCTGGAATCCAGAGCTTCGTAAATTTGAAAATCTCGGAAAATACGGTGATGAGAGGTTATTCCAGAATTACGCCAAAAATGGTGACGATTTCATGGCTACGAGATGGTGGACCGTTGCATTGTTCGCAAAGATATTCGCATCGGTCCCAGAAAAGGCGATCAACATTCCGGCACCGGTGAGGGAACTGAACAATTTCGTTTCCTACAGATTGGTGAGTGAGGATAACTACACCGGCCAGGTGATGTTCAACCATGTGATATGCGAGAAAGGCAAGATAGAAGAAGTGAAATGTTCCGGATGTGAGAGTGAATCCAACGAATACTACCCATTCGTATTCCTGAAAACCAACGATGGAAAGTATTACATCGTGACCGATGTGACACAATTTTACGAGAAGAGAACAGGTAGAATGTTCAGTGGCGAGGAATTCGCAAAGTGGTACTGCGAGGTTCCAAGTGCGTGCAAAAAATTAGAGCAGGAGAAGAAAGTCGAAGAAATGCGGGTGATAAAGTTCGTTGGAATAGGAAAGGTGGTCGAAACTGGCGCCGGTAAAGTTGTTCTCGAAAAAACGATGTGCGATCCGAACCTCGATCCACTGTTTTTGAAATTCAAAGAGAAGATCCCGAGAGAATTCTTGATCCCAGCAGAGGGTCTCGAAGATTACATGATCTTCATCCCCGACTCAATGGAAATGCCAGAACTCCTCCCAAAACTCGTTGAGATGATAAGGGATGGAATAACGAGTGACGAATTCGAAAAGCTCGTTTCAAAGCGAAATGTTGATCTTTCAACTTTGGTTGAAGGTGAAAGGATAATGTTCGATGTGAAATTCTCAATAGATGAAAGTGGATACAGAAAGATAGCGGGGAAGATCGTCAAGATACTTCCCGCATACGACAGGTTGAACCATAGAAACGAACCTCTGACACTGAAGAATGTGAAAGAGTTCGTCGGAAGATACAGATCCTACGTTGACAACATAGGCGGTAAGAACGAATCACCGATGATATCCTACTACATGGAACTTCTAAAATTCGCCAAGGAAAATGATATTCCAGATGATGCGGTTTTGGTCGCTTTGGTGAAGATGGAAGAGGATATACAGTTCAAAATGACAGTCTACAACTACAGGAAGATCGATCAAATTCTCGGAAAATTGAGAGCAGTTGAAATACTCAGAAGAACAGGTGAGCTTTGCAAGACGCATGATTACAAATGTTATGATGTGGAAGATAAGTTGAAAGCTCCCGAATGTTTCGGCACATCGAATGTGATACATGAAGTCAGTGGTGTGAAGAAGAATCTTTGCAAGAAACCGGAAGATAAACTCAAACCCGTCTGTCCTTCCACCGTGGAATGTCCTGAGAATTCCGTATGTGGAGTTTCAAAAGGTGGAATACAGTGGTTCTGCAACGTGAAACACATACTTTCCGAAACCTGTGAAAACGTATGGGTAGCCACGTTCGAGCCTTACGTTTCCATAGCTTTCCAATTTCCACTGGAATACACTAAAATTGCATTGATGAAAGAAGGAAAGGTTGAAAAAGTGACGAATGATCCATCCATACTCTTGGAAGATGTATTCGGATTCAAGGGACCAGCGGTGAAAGATTTTGTGCTGGTGAGGAGCGTTAACCCAGATGATATATTCGGAGTGGATGGAGTAATTCTCAAGGCTTTTGAGCAGCCAGCGAAATCAGAAGGAGAATAGGCCTCTATGATCCAGCTGGGAACAGTCCTGGCTTTCCGCCAGACTGTTCCTGTTTTTCCTCTGATCATCGGATAGAGGAGAGAGAATGATGGGAAGAAGGAAAATTTTGATCCTCGCATTGATCGTTGCATCGATTTCCATAGTTCTGATCATAGTGATAGGATTGATGTCTGGAAAGACGAATTTAACCTTCATTTTGAACATTCCGAGCGTTTTGAAGGATCTGCACGTGGAATTTGAAATCGCTTTGTCCAACTGCCTTGAGGGATGTGTCGGGATCGTAGACTATCCCAAGCAAAACAGGATAACCTTCGAAAAGTTGAAACCGGGGAAATACATATACACCGTGAAAGCATTCGGAAATGAAATAATGACCGGAACGGTTTCGATCGAAAAAAGAAGGATTTTTGGTGGTCCAAGGGAAAAGATACAGAGCTTGAACATTCCCAACCCTGGAAATATTGTGGAACTTTCCTACAACGTGCTGGATCTGGATGATCTGAAAATTTCCTGGACCTATGAAGGATGGGTTCCAGTTGAGAAATACAGGCTCTTCATCGGGGAAAAGGAGATAGGGACGTCAACGGAAAACTTCTTTATCCTATCTCACTCTCTCATCCCAGAACCAAACAAGCCAGGAAAGAGAGAATTGAAATTGAAAGTGATAGCACAATTCGAGGCTTCAAACCTTGCAGAAGGTGATCTGACAATCCCTGATTTCGTATCCAAGATCAAGATAGAAGGATTGGAAAAATTTCTTGTTTCCAAAGGGAATATTTTGCTGAAAATTGGGAAAAGAGATTACAAGCTTGTGGAACCTGAAATCTTGTTTGGGAGATTCAAAGAAAATGTCACCGTGCCATTAACCATCCTTTTCAAAGAATTTGAAATATTCCATGAAAATCTGAATCTTTCAAGTTCTCCCGAAATCTCGGTGAAGTTGCCCCATTTTCCAAAGATCGAAAATCTATCGCTGAGAATTATGGGAAACAGGATGCGATTGGAGTGGAAGATCGGAAAGAGTGAACTGAACCTTCCAAAACCTGATTACGTTGTTTCTGTGGATGGTCATCGAACCATCGTACGAAATGAATTTTTTGAAATGGATTATACGGAGAAATCCATCGGAATAACCGTGATCCCAAGATTTTTCGATGAAATCCTTGGAGAAGGAGCGGTTCTTCAAAAACCCGAAGCTCCAAGACTGAAGGTTGAATATCAAAGAGAAACTGTGGATCCGAAGATTCCTTTGAAAATGAAAGTAATATCCCCATTGGATTGCAGGGTTTTCATGAGGGAATTACTTCCAAAGGAGGGTAAATGGGAAGAAATAACTGGAAAGGATCTCGTGATGCTGAACCTTCCGGAGTTTGAAAAGTACGTCTTCGAATTTGAAATCGTGGATTCAATTGGACAGAGAAAGCTTCAAAGAATAACAGTTGAAAGGTTGAAACCTCAGGAAGTTAAGATAAAAAAAGTCTTCTTGGATGTGGATGAGTTGATCGTCGAATGGGGGCCCATCAACAACTTCTATGAGAGATACACTTTGGTCTTTCAAGATCAGGCTGGTGAGAAGGTAAAAGTTATGGAGACGAAGGATTTCACCGGAAAGATAAAGACAACGAATCTTTCAATCGAAAACTCCAAAATCACGCTTTACGGAATGGTTTTCGGAAGGTCGATAAAGTTGGATGAAAAAACGTTGAAGATGAAGAGCAAGATAGAAGATTACGTGAAATTGAAAATAGACAAATTCTGGGCTCCTCCCCAAGGGTTGATAGAGTACAAACTATCGCCAGTTGAAAAGTTCGAACACTTGAGAATAAAAGTGGAGGATTTATCGAACAAAACCCTCATGGACAAGATTTTGAAAACGAGAGAAGGGGTCATGAGCTGGAATGCTCAGCCTGGGAATATCTATTACATATCCGTGGAATACCGTTCCGAGGAATCGCACTTAGTATCCAAGCGTATCTTGAAATTTTTCCCCGAAAAACCAGGAATAATTGAAATTTACCAAACTGATTTTGGAAAGTTCAAATGTGTTGCATCAGATTTCGGAAAGTGGGCGGATTACATATGGGTGGTGGAATTCAAGGGTAAAAAGCGGGAATTCAAAACATCGGATAACGATTTGGAGGTGGATCTGGGGATCAATCGAGATGAATACAAGGATAGCATGAAAGTGAAGGTGTCTCTGAAAATACGGCACAGAGTCACAGGAGATTCGTTCTCCGATTCGAAAGATTTGGTCTTGATAAAAGCCGAAAAATACTTCTACGATGACATCACCAAACCAACCGTTCTCAAGGATATGGATGATCTGTATATCTCAAGGACCATCGAAGTGAAAGATGAATTGAAGATGGAGAATCTCAACGTAAGGCTGGCTCCCAATTGTTCTTTGAAAGTCTTCGGAAAGGTTGAATTGAACTTGGTCAACATGAAACCAGCGACCTTAGGAGAATATTGGGATGGATTCAAAATTTTTGAAGGTTCCAAGTTGGTTGTAAAAAATACTGTGGTTCAAGGGGTGAATGTGTTCATCGATTCATTAGGCTCGAACGTGGAAATCTTCGATAGTGATTTGAAAAAGTTCAACATAGGTGTATTCTCGAACAGATCGAAAGTTCATATCGAATCTTTCAGGGTGAGAGAAGGTGGAGTATTCATGAAATCCTCGGAGAGTCAGATCGAACTTTTGAAATTGGATTTATCAAAACTTCGAGCCGGTTTCTATTCAAAGTATGATAAGTTTATTCAAATGAGTGGAATAAAATTCAATAAAGTTGCATATCCTCTGAACTCTGTCGGAACTGAATCCATCAATGTTGTGGACACCAGCGTGGTGGGAGGTTCGATTGGTTTCGAAGTTGAGGATGTAAAGTTAAAGGTACGCAACCTCAAGATCCTTGAAACCACCGTTGGAATGATTTTGACTAATTCTGAAGTTCTAATAGATAATCTCGTGACGGAGAATCTTGACTTATCCGTGGATTCCAAGTATTCATACGTGGAAATGAAAAACTCACATCTGAATTCCATCAACGGTATGAGTTTCATAACATCACCGGTTGTGAAAAAAGAAAAATATGAAGATGGTTTCATAGCAGGTATTTTGAAAGATTCATCCATATTCTCGAGGAATAAAGCTTTGGAAATAGTCAGTGGGGAGAACAGCATCTTGGTTGAGAATGTTGAAATAAGAGGTGAAATAGTTGATGGAGGATATTTCATGGACATTCGTGGAATGGTGGTGAAAAG
>QNAU01000028.1 GCA_003641545.1 Thermotoga sp. | reverse complement strand
GGATACTTGAAATTAAAACGAGATTGTAGTAAAATTTTAACGCAAACGATTGCACAGTTTTTAAATCAAGTCCCATCAAAAGAATTTCGGAGGTGATCACTCATGAAGAAGTTTCTCGTTTTCCTCGTTGTGTTGTCCCTTATCCTGAGTTTCGGCGTCGGATTTGCAGGGAAGAAAGCCATCCCGGTCACGAAGATGAAGATATTCTTCATCGTCAAGGCGAGTGAATCGGAGTTCTGGCAAATCGTCCTCGATGGAGCGAGAAAGGCTGCAAAGCATTTTGGTGTAGAGTTGATCGCCCAATCACCGACGACGGAAGCGGATGTTAGAAAACAGGTTGAGATACTCGAGACAGCGATATCCTCACAGCCGGATGCCATAGTCATCGCACCGACAGTTGCGGATGCTCTCGTTCCCGGAATAGAGAAGGCTATGAACTCCGGGATACCGGTCATAATAATAGACAGTGCGGCGAACACCGATAATTACGTGAGCTTCTTAGCATCCGATAACTACAAGATAGGTCAGCTCGCCGCGGATATGCTCGCCAAGGCTCTGACGGAAAAATTCGGTAAACCAGCCGGAAAGGTTGCAGGTATAACTTTCATGTCCGGAGTCGGTTCACTCGAAGCGAGAAAGAAAGGATTCCTCGACAGGATCAAGGAGAAATATCCGGAAATAGAGATCGTGACCTTCGAAGACGCTCAAGGGAAGCAGGGGAACACGCTCATGATAACCCAGAACCTGCTGACAGCTCATCCGGATCTCAAGGGAATATACGCGAGCAACCAATACACCGGTGATGAGGTTGTCAGAGCTCTCGACATGGCTGGAAAGAAGGGACTCGCGGTCGTGGTCGTGGATGCTGGACCACAGGAACTCTGGGGACTCAAGAACGGATACGTCGATGCCATGATCGTTCAGAAACCGTGGGTCATGGGATACTCCGGAGTTGTCTATGCCATACTCGCGAGAAACAGCGTTCCAGTTGCGAAGAGAATAGACACCGGAGTTGTTGCCATAACACCCGAGATGCTGAAGACCGGAGAAGCTGAGGAATTCCTCAATCCGGTTGAGTTCCACAAGGATTGGTGATGGATCTCATCCGAGGTGGTGGGGAAAACCCACCACCTTATTTTTTTATCATGTTGAAATGGACTACAATATACAAAAATGAAGCATTCTTAGAAGGTGATGGTCATGATGGATGAATTTGTGGTCGTGATGAAAAACATAAACAAGGAATTTCCCGGAGTTAAGGCACTCGAGAACGTCAACTTCGAACTCAGAAAGAGTGAGGTAAAGGCTTTAGTGGGTGAGAATGGCGCGGGCAAATCGACGCTCATAAAGATACTGACCGGGGCATACACGCTGGATAGCGGTGAGATATACGTTTTCGGAAGAAAGATAGAGAAGATGACCCCGATAATATCCGAACATCTTGGGATATCCGCGGTTTATCAGAATCTCGTCTTGGCTGAGCATCTCACAGTTGCAGAAAACATTCTTCTTGGTCAATTGCCAACGAGAGGTGGAATACTGTCAAAATCCGAGATGATGAAGAGGGCGAAAAAGATGCTCGATGAGATAGGATACGGCGATGTCATAGATCCAATGACGAGGGTGGGAGATCTGAGTGCCTCACAGCAAGGTATGGTCGCCATAGCAAGAGCACTTTCGAGAAATGCGAGGATAATCATATTCGACGAACCGACCGCGGTTCTGGCGGCGCAGGAAGTTGAGGAACTGTTCAGGGTGATAAAATGGCTCAAGGAGACGGGAAGATCCATCATATACATCTCCCACAGATTGGAGGAGATCTTTCAACTCTGCGATACCGTCCTCGTTCTGAAGGATGGAAGAGTGGTGGGTGAGAAGAAGGTTTCGGAAACCAACGAAGACGAACTGATCTCGATGATGGTCGGAAGAAAGGTTCAAGGTGGTATATACGACCCAACGAGAAAGATAGGTGAGGAAGTTCTCAGGGCTGAGAACATAAAGAATGAGAAATTAAAGGGATGTTCGTTCAGTTTGAGAAGCGGTGAGATCGTCGGGGTTTACGGGTTGGTCGGTTCTGGAAGAACGGAACTTTCACGTGCTCTGTTTGGAGCGGATCCCATAGAATCGGGGGAACTCTACGTGCTGGGCAAGAAAGTGAAGAACATGAATCCAAGAAGATCCATAGACAGGGGAGTAAGTTTGATACCCGAGGATAGAAGAAGACAAGGATTGGCTCTAAAGCTCTCGGTGAAACTCAACATAAATCTTCCGATATATCCGAGAATAGGTAAGATGGGGTTGTTGAGTGTTTCCAAGGAAAAGAAGAATGCGGAATATTATGTCAAGGTTTTGGATATAAAAACGCCATCTTTGAATCAGATAGTGATGAACCTCAGTGGGGGTAATCAGCAGAAGGTCGTGGTCGCGAAGTGGCTCGCGAGTAAGGCGAAGGTTTTCATAATGGATGAACCGACGAACGGTATAGACGTGGGTGCGAAGGAGGAGATATACCAGCTCATGAATTCGCTCGCGAAGGAGGGAGCGGGGATACTCTTCATATCCTCCTACATGCCGGAACTCATGGCTATCTGCGACAGGATACTGGTCATGAGGAATGGGAGGATCGTCGCGGATCTTCCGAGAGAGGAATTCGATGAGGAAAAGTTGTTGAGCTACGCGATAAGGGAAAACACGGATGCGGTGGTTTCCTGAAAAGGGGGTAAGATGCTGTGAGAAAGAGCGGAGTAACGTTGACGACACAGACCGTGGTTCTCATAGTTGCAGTGATCATGTGGATCGCCTTGAGTTTCATGTCTCCTCATTTTCTGACGATCACCAACGTTCAGAACATCATGAGGCAGATGGCTATACAGGGGGTTCTCGCAGTTGCCGAGGTTCTCGTCATCCTGACCGCGGGTATAGATCTGTCCGTCGGATCCCTCGTTGCCCTGGTGAACATATCCATGTCGAAGATGCTGGTTGCCAAGGTGATGTCGATACCGATGATAATAGTCGTCATGCTTCTCATGTCTGCCCTCGTGGGTTTCACCAACGGTGTCATGGTTTACGATCTGAAGATACCTCCATTCATAGCGACACTCGGTATGATGACGATCCTGAGGGGTATAACCCTTCTTATATCCGGTGGAAGCAACGTCTTCGGTCTTCCGAGAAGCATAGCGGACTTCGCATCGGGTAATTTCCTCGGTCTTCCGAATATATTTTGGTTCCTCATCATATCCGTAGCGCTTGTGGAGTTCATCCTTAGGAGAACGAGTTTTGGACGTTACGTTTACGCACTCGGTAGCAATGTTGAGGCTGCGAGGCTTTCAGGTGTGAACATAAGGGTCGTGACCTACGGTGTTTACACCTTGGCATCGACACTCGTCGGACTCGCCGGAATACTCGAGACATCGAGGTTATGGATGGGTGTTCCAACTACGGGAACGGGATACGAACTGGATGCCATAGCTGCTGCGGTTCTTGGAGGCGCGAGTTTGTTCGGTGCGGAAGGGAACGCCTTTGGTGCGTTCATAGGTGCGTTGATAATGACCACGATATACAACGGTGCGGTTCTGTTGAACGTCAACCCGTTCTGGCAGAGGATAATCGTCGGTATCATTCTGGTTATAACTGTCGCGGTTGATCAACTCAGAAAGAGAAGAACGGGATAACGGGAGGGATATACATGTTCAAGAAGAGGAAGGTAGGTATCATAACCTTCTCGGATGGGAGGGAATTCGTCCACAAAGAACTGCTCGAGATGAACAAGAAGTTCGAGGAGAGATTGGCGAACGCACTCGAGAAAACCGGAGAAGTTGAGGTTGTCAGGTTCAGAGAGATCGCCTGGAAACCTTCACTCGCAAAGGAAGCGGGCAAATACATGATGAAGGAAGAGGTCGAGGTGACTATTTTCAACTACGCGATATGGTGTTGGCCCTACCTGACGAATCTATCCGCACTCTACGCTCCCAAACCCTACATTCTATACGGACAGATAAACCCGAAGTATCCCGGAATGGTCGGACTGCTGGCAGCCTCTGGAGCACTCGAACAGGTTGGGATATCCGGATACAAGGTGTGGGGTGAACCTGAGGATCCGAAGGTCATGGAGAAACTGTTGAAGTTCATAAGGGCTGGATCCGCCGTGAACAGGCTCGTTGGGGAGAGATATGGAAAGTTCGGTGGAAGACCCATGGGGATGTACACCGCATCTGCAAACGGAGATCAATGGTACAAGGAATTCGGAATAGATGTTGAACAGATAGATCAATACGAACTGGTCATAAGGGCTGAGAAAGTGCCGATGGAGAAAAAGAGGAAGGCGAGAGAATGGATCGAAAAGCTCGCAAAGGAAGTTAAATACGACGGAAAACAACTCACCCCCGAAATCCTCGAAAGACAGATAGCACTCTACTACGCTGCGAAGGAGATAATACAGGAGTACGAGCTCGATTTCGTCGGTTTCAGAGGACAGCCCGAGATGACGAACAACTACGCGACGATGGATGTTGTCGAAGCCTTCTTGAACGATCCATACGATTGGGATGGACCGAAAGAACCGATAGTGGCTGCAACCGAGACCGATATGGATGGTGCTCTGACGATGGAGATATTCAAACATATAGCCCAGACACCCGTTCTGTTCGCGGATGTGAGACACTATTTCGTGGAGGAGGATCTTCTGGATCTGTGCAATTCCGGAACGCACGCGACATACTTTGCGGGTAGATCCTTCAATCCGGAGGACAACCTGAAGAATGTCGTGTTCTACCCTGAGGGATTCTATTTCCCCGCTGGTGGCGCAGCGGTCAAACACTTCGCGGTTCCAGGTGAGGTGACACTCGCGAGGTTGGCGAGAAACAATGGAAGGTATTACATGGTGATAGTTCCCGCCGAGTTCGTGGAGCTGAGTGAGGATGAGAAGAAGAGGTTGTCCGAGGAAGTTCAGGTGGAATGGCCACACGCTTACGCCAAGTTGAGGGTCAGCATGGATGAATTCCTCGAGAATTACCCGTGCAACCACATACACGGTGTATATGGGAATTACGTAGATGAGCTGATACACTTTTGCAACATAAAGGGCATTCCCTACAAGGTTCTCGGATGAGACAGATTGGAGGTGGATTCAAATGTTGAAGGGAATACCGACGGTGATATCACCAAAGCTCATGGAAGTCATGATGAGGATGGGTCATGGAGATGAACTCCTCTTGGCTGATGGCAATTATCCGGCTGAATCTGGGGATTGGGAAGTTGTCAGGGCTGATGGATTAGGAATACCGGAACTTCTGGAAGCCATTTTGAAATTCTTCCCCCTTGACACCTTCGTCGAACACAACGTCTTTCTCATGGACAACGGGAAGAAGGAGAAACCTTCCATCTGGAGAGAATACGAGAGGATATTGAAAGAGAGCGGGGAAGATTACAGGATAAAGTTGGTGGAGAGGATGGAGTTCTACGATCTCGCCAAGGGATCCTTCTGCGTCGTTGCGACGAGTGAAAGAGCGCTGTATGCCAACATAATACTCAAGAAGGGTGTGATATTCCCTGATTCTGATCGATAGTCTCAGGGTTGAAGCGGTTGAGCTTCTGAAGAAGAATCCGTTCATCGATGGTTTGACGACGAACCCGACGATCATCAAAAGGGACAGGCCGGGTTGGAGGTTCGGTGATGTGGTTGATTTCCTCAAGGAATTGAGAGGAAGACACTTTGTTCAAATATCTTTAAAACGGTATGACTGGGTGGAAAAGCTCGAAGAATTGGGGGACGATCGATACAACCGCGAAAAATTCGTGATAAAGATCCCATGGGATACGCTCAGGGTCGGTGAAATCGTGAAGATTTTGAAGGAACTCGGTTTCAGAACCTGTGCGACCGCAGTTTATACGATCTCACAATACATGGGTGCTGTGGGGTACAAGATAGACTACACCGCGGTGTATTTCGACAGGATGAGAAGATCGGGCATGGATGCCCTTTCTTTCATCCACGATATTCTGAAACTTCAGAATATCCACGATGGACCGAAAATTCTCGTTGCGAGTTTGAAAAGGTACGAGGATGTGGATTCTGTTTTAAAGGCTGGGGTTGATTCTATCACGCTTCCACTCGATCTTTTTTCAAAATATTTCGAGGTTCACTTTCCAATGAACGATCTGGAAAGATTCGAGGAGGATTACGGATGAAGGGTGTTCTGTGTGGAGGAGAAATACTCTTTGATTTTCTCTCGAGGGATATAGGAAAAGGATTGGCAGATTCGGTCAACTTCGAGAAGAGACCGGGTGGCTCGATATTCAACGTCGCCGTAGGTCTCAGAAGGTTGGGAGTTCCAACCTCATTCTTGGTGAAGATCGGAATGGATGAATTCAGCGATGGTCTGTTCAAAGTTCTGAAGGAAGAGGGAATAGATACCGAATGGGTCATAAGAGAGAAGGACATGAAGATAACCTTGGCTTTCGCAGCCATAAACGAGGCTGGAAAACCGGAATTCAGGTTCTGCAGAGACAGAGCAGCGGATACGATGCTCGAATTGAAAGATGTCGAAAAACTCAGAACGGATGATTACTCAATCTACCATTTCGGATCCATCTCCCTGCTCGAGGAACCATCTTCCAAGACGTATCTTGAAATCATGGAAAGATTCGTGAAGGATGGAAAGATAACTTCCTTCGATCCCAATATAAGACCCAACCTTATAAAGAACAGAGAAGAATACATCGACATGGTTTCGAACATAATCGGGAAAGTAGATATAGTGAAGATGAGCGACGATGATCTGGAGTATCTGACCGGAGAGAGAGATGTCGAAGAGGGGATGAAAACTTTCGAAACCAAGGAAGAAGGTATATTCGTCGTAACGCTCGGTGAGAGGGGGGCTGTCATCAGGTTCGGTGGAAAGACCGTTCATGTTCCCGCCTTCAAGGTGAAGGTTGAGGAAACGACGGGTTGTGGGGATGCCTTCATGTCCGCGATAATCTACAAGGTTTGGAAGAACGGGGGGATAGATCCAAATTGGGATGAGGATGATCTCAGGGAGATACTGATCTTTTCCAACGCTGTATCCGCGATAGTTGCAACGAGATATGGAGCGGCAAATTCCATGCCGACGTTGAACGAGGTGGAGGAATTCCTCGAAAGAAATTTGAGGTGATGAAGGTGAGGGTGAGGCTGAAGGATATAGCCGAAAAAGTTGGAGTATCCATCTCAACGGTCTCCAGGGCTCTGAGTGACAGCAAGATGATAAGTGAATCGACGAAGAAGATGATAGTCAAGGTTGCAAGGGATATGGGATATTTCCCTGATCCACACGCGAGAGGTTTGAAGAAGGTCAGAACCCGCGTCGTCGGTATTCTCATACCGGAGCTTGACAACCTCTTTTTCGCGGAAGCGGTCAGTGGGATGGAGAGGGCGCTCTTTTCTGCGGAACATCAGATAATACTCTGCTCCACGAGGGGAGATCCAAAGAAGGAGGTCCAATCCATCAGAGTTCTGATGTCCCACAATGTGGATGGAGTTCTGGCTGCTCCTGTTGATTACAAAGCCAACAAGAAATACTACAACATGCTGTTGAGCAGTGGGATACACCTTGTTTTCTTCGACAGGTTCGTTTCGTCCGTCGACGCCGCACACGTCATATCCGACAACGAGGGTGGTATATCCACGCTCGTGGAATATTTGATCAGGATGGGACACAGGAAGATCGGATACATCGGCTTGAATTTGAGGATATACACGGCGAAGGAGAGGTTGAAAGCCTTCATGAAGTTCGTCAAGAATGGGAAGATAGAGAGCAGGGACGAATGGATAACGCACGGAGAATATGCGATGGAGGATGCTGAAAGGGCGGTTGAGAAGATACTGTCTTTGAAAGACAGACCGACCGCATTAGTGTTCGCGAACAACGTTGCAACACTCGGTGGTTTGAAGGTATTCAGGAGATACGGTATCAAGATACCGGATGAGATATCCATAGTCTCCTTCGACGATGCGCACTGGAATCTCGTCTTCGATCCACCGGTGACATGTGTCGCTCAGAATCCAACTCAGATGGGTCTGTTCGCTGCGACGATACTGCTGGATTCCTTCACATCCAACGAAAAACCGGGGGTGGATAAATCGGTGGTCATCAAGACGAAGTTCATAGAGAGGGGTTCCGTGAAAAGAATCGGGGGTGTTTAAGATGGTGTTCATCGGGGTGGACGTAGGGACGAGCTCGACGAAGGCGGTTGCGGTGAACGAGAGAGGGGAAATCCTTTCCACCGGTCTGTCGAAGAGTTATCCAGTAGAGATGCCGAAGCCGACATGGGCTCAGCAGTCACCGAAACTATGGGTGAACGGATTCACCGAAGCGGTTAGAAACTGTGTCGATGGGTTGAGAAAACTCAAAGAGGATGTTGTCGCGATGGGAGTGAGCGGTCTTTACGGTGGAAGCGGTGTCCCGCTCGATTCCAACATGGAACCTCTTCATCCAGCTCTGATATGGATGGACAAGAGGGCGGTGGATGAGACGAGGTGGTTGAAGGAGGAGGTCGGCTGGGAAAGGATCTTCGAATTGTCCGGAAATTATGTAGATCCATACTATGGATACACCAAGCTTCTCTGGTTGAAAAGAAATCTTCCAGATCTTTGGAAGAGGACACGAATTTTCCTGACCCCCAAAGATTACATAATATACCTCATCACGGGGGATGTATCCATAGATCTATCATCCGCCGGGAACATAGGTGGAATATTCGATATAAGGAGAAGAGAATGGTCAAAGGAGGCTATGAACATTCTGGGATTCGAACCGGATAAATTCCCGGAGAAGATAGTCGAATCGACCGCTGTCGTTGGAAAACTGAATAGGGAATGGGCGAAAGAGCTGGGGCTGAAGGAAGGACTGCCGGTGGTATCCGGTGGAATAGATGCGGCGGTTGCGACGCTCGCAGGTGGTGTGACAAGGATGGGGGAGAACACCGCTATGGTTGGAACATCGCTCTGCTGGGGAATAATCCACAAAGGTGATGATCTCGACTGGCGCCTCGTGAACTTTCCATACGTTCTTAAGGGTAAAGAATACATATATTCCTTCGGCGGAGCAACAACCGCGGGTGCGGTTGTGGAATGGTTCAAAAATCTAACCTGCGTTGAGGACATCGATGAGATCACGGAAAGGGCGAAAAAATTGGAACCGGGAGCGGAAGGATTGGTCTTGCTTCCGTTCTTCATGGGGGAAAGGGCACCGATATGGAATCCGGATGCGAGGGCTGTTGTAGATGGAATGACCCTGACGCACGGAACAGAGCACCTGTTCAGAGCGGTTTTAGAATCGATAGCTTTTTCCATAAGGTATTCGATGAACATAGCTGAAAAGATCGGTGTAAAACTTGAGGATAGGATAAGAGCTGTGGGAGGTTTGACCAAGAACGAACTGTGGCTCGAGATAACCGCATCGATGACGAAGAAGGATGTGATGATACTTCCAACATCGCTCGATGCTCCCTTTGGGGATGCCTTCCTCTCCGCATTGGGAGTGGGTGCGATCGAAGATACCGAGGAGATAAAGAGGTGGATAAGGTGGAAAGTTGTGAAACCGAAAGCGGAGTGGATCGAAAAATACGATTTGGTGTATGAGAGATACCTCAACCTCATGGGGAAACTTGGATACTGAGGAATTCGAACCTTACTTCCGTCATGAAGGTCAAATATTGTGTACATCCCAGATTTCCAGATTGAAAGGATGAAGATCGTGAATTTCTATCTTATCGTTCTGATCATCCTCGGTATCCTTTCCCATATTTACATAGGTGTGAAAGTTCTTGCGATAAAGGTGAGATTGATCTTCATATTGTACATAATAGCGGTCTGCGCCTATGCGGTTGTTCTGATAAGCGGTATGACCGTTTTGATATCCATCTTCTCCTTCAGTTCAATGGTCATAGCGATTATACTTCACTTTCTCATCTGATCCACCAAGGGAGTTTTCGAGTGTTCTCAAAATTTCCCACCATTTTTTCCCCTCTATTCTGCCCCAGCTGTTCCACTCAAAACCACTGTCCTTGAAGATCTTGTTTATCTTCTGAAGCAGTCTCTTCCTCGTGAAAACCCAGCTTCCCCAGTTGGTGTCTCCCACGATGACGTCGAGTCCCAGGGGCTCGAAGAGAACATCTATGAAAAGATGGAATTCATCATCATCCGCAACCTCAAGGATTCCAACCTTCATACCGTATATGTTGTACATTCTCATCTTCTCAGCCCTCTTCAGGATATCCCTGCTCAACCTGCCTCTCATTATTATCTCGAAGACCTCTTCTAATCTTCTCTTCTTCAGAAAATAACCCAGATATGTCAGCTC
>QNAU01000027.1 GCA_003641545.1 Thermotoga sp. | reverse complement strand
GGGTGTTTCGATAAGTAGCGACATAATCGTGGGTTTCCCGAACGAAACCGAGGATGATTTCATGGAAACCGTCAAGCTCGTGGAAACCGCTAAATTTGAAAGATTGAACCTTGCCATATACTCCCCAAGGGAGGGAACCTTGGCTTACAGATTCTACGAGGACAATGTTCCAAGGGACATCAAGGTCAGAAGACTGCAATTTCTGTTGAATCTTCAAAAGAGGATAAACAGGTCGTTGAACGAAAGATACGTTGGGAAAACGGTCGAGATCATAGGTGAGGGGAAGCTGAAGAAAACCGGTGATCTTTACGGTAGGACGATCAACAACAAGATAGTCATATTCAAGGGAGTTGATGAGATGATCGGCAGAAAAGTATACGTTAAGATAAACAGGGTGAGTGCAGGTCCTCTGTACGGTGAGGTGGTGAAGTGGGATGTTTCAAGGCTCGGAAGATCGAACCTTGACTCCTATGATGCTTCAATACAAGAGGATAAAATCCAAGTACAGGGATTCGATCCTTCTCTTCAGACTCGGTGATTTCTACGAGGCTTTCTTCGAGGATGCACAGACGATTTCGAATGTTCTTCAGATAGTCCTCACATCGCGTAACGGTGCTCCGATGGCTGGGATTCCACACCATGCTCTGGAGAATTACCTGAAGAAACTCATCGATGCGGGTTACAAGGTGGCGATATGCGACCAAGTTGAAGATCCAAAGAAAGCCAAAGGACTGGTGAAAAGAGAAGTAACGAGGGTTGTAACCCCTGGAACGATAGTGGAGGAAAATCTTCTGAAGGATAGATCCAACAATTACATGATATTCGTCCACAGAATGAAGGATGGTGAGCTGAACATAGCTCAGGTCGATATATCGACTGGGGATTTCCTCGTATATCGTGTCAAGGATATGGAAGAACTGGTAGATAGGATCAAAACCTTATCTGCTTCACAGTTGTTGATCCCGCGGGACATGATCGAAGAATTCAAGGAATACGAAGAAAAGCTCGGGATATTCGTGGAATACCTCGACGATTGGTTCTACGATGAAAAGAACTCCGTGGGCAGAATAAAGGATTTCTATCATCTGGAAAATATAGATTTCTTAGAGTTGAAGACGGAAGATCTCCCACTTGTAGGTGCGGTTCTGTCGTATATAGAGGAAACTCAGAAAGTTTTTTCGAAAAGTCTGGATCTTCCAAAAAAACTGCACAGGGAGAAGAAATTACTGATGGATTCATCCACAGTTGAAAATCTGGACCTTCTTCCCGTGAAGGGCAAGGAAAAGAACAAAACTCTCTACGGGGTTCTCGACAGATGCATCACATCGATGGGATCGAGATTGTTGAGATCGTGGATACTCGAACCTTCCACCGATCTGGATGAGATAAACAGGAGGTTGGATTTCGTCGAAGCCTTCATGGAGGATCGGTTGTTACTCAACGAGATAAGGGAGTATCTCAAAGGGGTTTATGACGTGGAAAGGATATTAGCCAGGTTGTCCTTCAACAGGTCGAACCCCAAGGATCTGGTTTCATTGAGAAGCACGTTGAGGATGCTTCCCTATTTGAAGGCGTCTCTGAGAACGAACGAAAGTTTCAAGTTTTTCGATGAAAGGATAGACGAGTTCGAAGATCTGCTCGAACTTCTGGAAAGATCCATCGCGGATGATCCATCATCGAACGTTGGTGAAGGGAAGGTCATAAGAAGGGGATTCGACGAATATATGGATGAGTATCTTTACTTTCTCGAAAATGGGGAGAGAAAACTCAGGGAAATTGAGGAAAAAGAGAGAAGGAGAACGGGTATTCAGAATCTGAGGGTGGGATACAACAAAGTCTTCGGTTATTACATAGAGGTGAGCAAATCGAACGCGAAGAAGGTCCCAAAGGATTACATCAGAAAGCAGACGCTGGTCAACGCCGAGAGATTCATAACGGATGAACTGAAAGAATTCGAATACAGGGTCATCACCGCGAAGGAAAGAGTTGAGGAGCGTGAAAAAGAGATCTTCAACGAGATATGCGAGGAGATAAAGAAGAGATCCGATGGGTTGAAAGAACTGGCTAAGGTTTTAGCCTATCTCGACGTTTTAACCACATTCGCTTTGGTATCACTTGAAAGATCCTTCACGCGTCCACAATTCGAGGACGGAACGATAGAGCTTTCGGAGTCGAGACATCCCATCGTGGAGATCTTCGAGGATGTCTTCATACCGAATGATCTCAGGATGGATGAATCGAGAAGATTCATGATACTGACAGGTCCAAACATGTCCGGAAAATCGACCTTCATAAGGCAGGTAGCCCTGACAGCCGTGATGGCTCAGATTGGATCTTTCGTTCCGGCAAAGCGTGCCACATTACCTGTGTTCGATAGGATCTTCACGCGGATAGGTGCTAAGGATGAGGTTGCGGAGGGGAAGAGCACCTTTTTAGTGGAGATGAGTGAGACCGCCACGATCCTGCGAAATGCCACATCCAGAAGCCTCGTGATCTTGGATGAGGTTGGCAGGGGAACGAGCACATTCGATGGGATAAGTATAGCCTGGGCGGTTTCGGAGTACCTGCACAACGTCATAAGACCGTTCGTGATATTTGCAACACACTACACGGAGTTGACCGAACTTTCCAGCGTTTACGATGGAATGTTCAACATGACATTTTTGGTCAGAAGGGGAAAAGATGGTGTAATATTCCTCCATAAACTCGTGGAAGGGGTATCTGAGGGGAGCTACGGTATAGATGTGGCGAAGATTGCGGGTATACCGGATCAGGTTGTCGAGAGGGCGAGGGAAGTTCTCGACATAATAACCCGAACGAGTCAACTCGACAGGAAAGTCAGAGCCATCGGTGCGGAAGAGATCAGGAAGTTGAGGGAAAGTTCCAGAAGGAAGAAGAAGATGCTGGAGAATCAGCTTGGACTCTTCAAAACCTGAGTTGTAGAGGTGATGGGGATGTTGAACGTGAGAAAGACCAAAATATTGTGCACACTTGGACCCGTGAGTGAGGATCCAGAGGTCATAAGGAAACTCGTGGAAGCTGGTATGAATGCGGTCAGACTCAACACATCGCATGGTTCACTGCAAGAACATAGAAGGAACATAAGGATGATCAAATCGATAAGGGAGGAATTATCCGTTTCACTTCCAATAGTGCTCGATCTGGAAGGTCCAAAGATACGCGTAGAGGGGCTGGAAAATCCCATTCACGTTGATCAGGGTGAGGAGATATACCTGTTCAAAGAAAGAAAAGACGGTATAAGAAAAGGATTCAGAACGAGCTATCCAAAACTTGTGGAGGAGCTGGAAATTGGGGATAGGATCCTCGTGGATGATGGGAAGATCGGATTCGAGGTGGTGAACAAGAGGGAAAATTTTCTCATATTGAGAGCTGAAAATTCCGGTGAAGTGAAACCGAGGAAGGGTGTCAACGTTCCGGGTGTGGATATAAGCTTACCAGCCTTGAGTGAAAAGGACAGGGATTTCATAGCTCTGGCTGTCGAGGAAAAGGTGGAGTTCGTGGCACAATCCTTCGTGAGAAAACCTTCGGATGTTTTGGAGTTGAAAAAGCTAATAGTGGAATTGAAGGGATCGCAGGAGATAATAGCGAAGATAGAGACAGCCCAGGCGCTTGAGAATCTCGAAGACATCGTGAAGAATGCGGATGCGGTCATGGTTGCGAGGGGAGATCTCGGCGTGGAGATACCGACCGAGATGGTTCCGATAGAACAAAAACGCATAATACAGCTTGCCAACAGATACACCAAACCCGTGATAACCGCCACACAGATGCTTGAATCGATGATAGATTCTCCCGTTCCCACGAGGGCGGAGGCAACGGACATAGCCAATTCGATTCTCGACGGAACCGATGTGATGATGTTGTCCGGGGAAACCGCGGTTGGAAAGTATCCAATCGAAGCGGTGAAGGTTATGGACAAGATCGCCAGGGAGGTTGAGAAGAGATTCGAAGATTTCAGGGGTTATCAGATAGGATGGTTGAGAGAATTTCCCGTGGTCAGCGATAGGAGTGAGGCTATAGCTCACTCATGTTGGGATATATCTGAGACCTTGAATTTGAACCTCATAGTTACCCCAACCGCAACCGGAGGAACCGCGAAGAGGGTGTCGAAATACAGACCAAGGGCGGTGATAATAGGAATAGCGAGCGATGAATCCACGTTCCACAAACTCGGATTGGTGTGGGGTGTCGTTCCACTGCTGATGAGAAAGACGGTTAGCACCGATAAAATGTTCGATGATATAAGTGAATTACTGCTCGAGAAAAACATAGCTGAAAAGGGAGAAACGATCGTCATAACCGCTGGGATCCCGTGGGGAATAAGTGGGACCACCAACCTCATAAAGATACACACGTTATGAGGATTGAGAAACTTTTTGGAATGGATGTATTCTCGGGAAGATCGGATGAGTTGATGAATTGGTTAGAACGAAGGTTGAAGGAGAGAAAGAAGACCTTCATCGTGACTTTGAACACCTACATGTGTGAATACGCGATCGAGAATGAGGAATTTTTGAAAATTGTGAAAAATGCAGATGTTGTGGTTCCAGATGGCGAGGGAATTGTGTTGGCTCTCAGAATTCTCAAAGGGGTTAGAATGGAGAAGATAGCCGGTATAGATCTGATGGTAGAATTGATCAGACTCGCCTCGAAGAGAGGATACAGAATATTCCTTCTTGGATCGAAAAGACACGTGGTGGAGGAAGTCAAGAGGAAATTGGAGGAAAGGTTCGGCAATCTGATCGTTGGTTCGAACGATGGATACTTCAAGGAAGATGAAGATGTGATCGAGTCGATAAATCGATCGAATGCTGATATACTCTTCGTTGGTATGGGAAGCCCAAAGCAGGAGTTGTGGATGGCGAAGAACATGGAGAAACTCGAGCCGATCATTCTGATGGGCGTCGGTGGTTCCTTCGATGTTCTGAGTGGATACAGAAAGAGAGCCCCTAAACTTTTCATAAGGTTGAAATTAGAGTGGTTGTTCAGGATGTTGCAGGATCCGAGGAAACTCTCAAGGTTGGGAATGATGGTGAGGTTCGTTTTCAGGGTTTTGAAAAGAAAGCTGATGAATTCGTGAGGGGTGATCCTCGTGATAATAACCAATCTCAGAATCATCACAAACGATGAAAAACTTGGATTCATAGATGGTGGTGCCATTCTCGTTGAAAACGGAGAGATAGTGGATGTTGGGAGAAAGGATGAATTGATTCGAAATGGTAGGATCCAGGAGGTTTACGATGGGTCCGGGATGTTCGCCATTCCCGGACTCGTGAATCTTCATTTGAATTTGAATTTTGCGTTTCTACGAATTCCTCTGTTCCTCGATAGGACGAACATTTTGAAGCAGAAGAGAGAGTTGAAAAGGAAATTCGAGGAGGTATTCACACCCGAACTGCTACACGTTGTGTCATCCTTCTCGGCCTTCGAATCGCTGAAAAATGGTGTGACAACCATCATCGGTTCGTTCATCTCCAAATTCGATGAATCCCACCTCACAGTTAAATCCGCATTCGAGAACGTCGGGATAAGGGGAATAATGGGAAGGGAGATCTGTGGTGATACCATCAGGGACTTCATCAAACATTTGGAAACCGATAGAACCTTCCATGAGGATCTGTCCGATCAGTTTTATTTCGTTCAGCTCATATTGAAACCTCACAACATACTTATACCAAAGAATCTTGAGTTTCTGAGTTCGCTATCCACATCCAGTATAAGATTCAAGTTCGTGATGGAGTGCAAAGAGGAGAAGGACGAGATGCTCACGAAATACAGCGTTAATTTCATAGATTTGCTTGCAAAACATGGGATCCTTCCGGAAAATTCAATGCTGGTTCCATTCTGCAACTTAACCGAGGAAGAACTCGATTCCTTGGCATCGAGAAGTTCGAGCATAGTTTTAACTCCAAGAACGAACGCCATATACGGTGTCAAACATACGGAAGTGATGGGAGTAATCGGTAGGGGGATCAGCTCAGGAATAGGAACGGGTGAGTTGGATTACAACGTGGTGGAAGAGTTCAGAAGCTTTTTGATCTTTCAGGGAACTGAAAAACTCTCCGCCGAATCATCCAACCTATTCGAATTCATAACATCCGCTTTCAAGGGTGGATACAACATCCTGGAGAATCTAACAGGCATGAAGTTTGGAAAGATAAAACCCGGATACAGAGCGGACATAGTTCTTCTCGATGCACCGGAACTTCCGTGTCCCAAGGATGAGATGTTGTACAGATTCATGGCTTTCTTCCTTTTGAAAATTTCGAACGTCAAAACGGTCTTCGTGGATGGAAAAAAGGTCCTCGAAGATGGGAGGTTGGTTTCAACATCTCAGGATGAAATTTTGATGGAAACAAGTAAAGTTTACCGTGAACTCTTCGAAGATCTGATGAAATGAGGAGGTATAAAGTTGAAGGGATTGAAAAAGGCTAAGGAAAATTTCTTCGGTAGGATAGTGAAAATACTCAGGGGTGGGAAGAAAATAAAGGAGGAGGATCTCGAGGAGATAGAAGCGTTGCTGATTGCCTCGGATATGTCATACAGAACGGTGGAAAGGTTGATCGATGAGATCGGCAATTCGAAAGATCCGATCTCATCTTTGAAAACATCACTCTTGGAGATTCTGAATTCGAAGGATACAGATTTGAATGAACCGGATGAACCACCGTTCGTGATAAGTGTCGTTGGTGTGAATGGATCGGGTAAAACGACGACCATAGGCAAGTTAGCTCACATGTTCATAAAGAAGGGGAAGAAGGTGGTCCTCGCAGCTGCGGATACCTTTAGAGCTGCTGCGATTGAGCAACTGAAGATATGGGCTGACAAGGTAGGAGCAGATGTGGTGTATCAAGGTATGAAGGCTGATCCAGGTGCGGTTGCGTACGATGCGGTGAACCACGCGCTGTCCAAGAAGAAGGATGTTGTGATCATAGACACCGCGGGAAGACTTCACACGAAAGTCGATCTGATGGCGGAACTCAGAAAGATACACAAAGTTGTGAAGAAGCTCGTACCAGATGCACCGCATGAAGTCTTGCTCGTCATGGATGCAACGACGGGTCAGAACGGTTTGATACAAGCTGAGAAATTCAAGGAATCTGTGGGGGTAACCGGTATCGTCTTGACGAAACTCGATGGAACCGCAAAAGGAGGAATAGTTGTGACGATAGTGGAAGAACTCGGCATTCCGATAAAATTCGTCGGGGTGGGAGAAAAAGCCGAGGATCTCGTGAAGTTCGATCCGGAAGATTTCGTCAATTCCATACTCGAAGATGGTGGTGGCATGGATTGAGAGAATTCTGGAAGAAACAGTTCGAATGTCCAATGTGTGGCACGAATTTCGATTCCATCAAGGTTTTCAGTGAGGCTGTTCGTGTTGCTTCAAGGGATACAGATTTGAAACCGAATTATGAAGGTGTGAATCCTCTATTCTTTTCCCTGATCGTGTGTCCGAACTGTTATTACACCGCATTCGAACAGGACTTTCAGGAATTACCGAAGAAATTGGATCCGGAGAAATTGGTGAAACTCAAGAAGGTTCTGAAAGTTGCAAAGGAGAAATATAACATAGATCTTTCGGAGAACAGAACGCTGGATGATGTCATAAAGATATACAGTTTAGCCATAGTTGTATACACTTTGGCTGGAGATGATCTCAAATTGTCCGAATTGTATCTTAGATTGTCTTGGTTCTTCAGGGAGAAGAAAGATGAGGATAGAGAGTTCGTGGCTGTCGCAAGGACGATAAAACATCTTGAACACGCCTATGAGAATGTGAAGAATATAAAAGATGAGGATAGGATTATCTACCTTCTCGGGGAGTTGAATCTGAAACTTGGAAGAAGAGAAGACGCGAGACGCTGGTTCTCAAAGTTGATAGAGGATAAGAAGTATTCGGACAGTTCCTATGCCAAGTTTGCACGGGATAGAATGTTCAACTTGAGGTGAAAGGATGAAAAAAGGTTTCATCTTTGTGTTGACCCTGTTTGTCGCAATCTTGATATTCTTCTCTCTCCTTCCGACTCCTCTCTTCGATTACAACAAATTCCCCGGTGAGGATAAGATTCTTCACTTTTTAGTTTACATGGTTGGTGGTATCATACTTGAACTGTCATTCAAAAGAAGGGGGGTTCTTCACTGGCTTTTCTTCTCTTTTTTCCTGATTTTTCCCGCTCTGAATGAGTACTATCAAACCTTCATACCGGGGCGGGATGGGAGCCTGAAGGATTTCCTTTCGGGAGCCTCTGGATTTTTGATCGGTGTTCTGGTGGGATGGTTAATCTCCCTTTGTGGTAAAATAAGATCCGATAAATCCATGGACAGCCCCGAATTGAAAAATTGAAAAGGGAGGGAGAGTATATGAAAAAGTTTTCCTTGGTTCTTCTTTTGATCTCAACGATCGCGATCTTCGGTTTTTCCACCGTCAAGAATCCCGACACGATAATCGATGCGACGATAGGTGAGCCAGATACGTTGGATCCTCATTTTGCCTACGATACCGCAAGCGGTGAGGTAATATTCAACGTGTACGAATGTCTGATACAGTACAAGGGAGAGAGCATCCAGGAGTTCGAACCGAGGTTGGCAACAGCGGTTCCGAGTGTTGAGAACGGATTGATCAAGGAAGGTGGAAAGGTTTACGTCTTCCCGATAAGAAAGGGGATCAAGTTCCACAACGGAGCGGATCTAACACCTGAAGATGTGGAATACAGTTTCGAGAGAGGAATAATATTCGATCCATCCGGCGGACCGATGTGGATGATAATCGAGGCACTGTTTGGAGTCTATACGTGGGAGGATGTCGTGACTGGATACATCAAGGAGAAGACGGGGAAGGAGGTCAAATATTCCGATCTCTTCGACGAAAACGGAGAACCTCTTCCGGAATACAAGGATCTTCTCGTCGGAGTTTACAAGGATGTTCTCGATCCGGCGATCGAAGTTGAAGGAGATTCCGTGGTTTTCAGATTGAAGAGACCGTTCGGTCCGTTCCTCCACATACTCGCTCAGGGTGCGAGCTGGAGTTCCGTCCTCGACAAGGAAACCTGCATAGAGAAGGGACTCTGGGATGGAAAAGCGGATACCTGGTGGAGATACCACGACTGGGAAAAGGAGAGAAGTCCACTCTACGCATGGGAAAATGGAACTGGACCGTTCAAGCTCGTGGAATGGGATAGGACGGAACAGAAGGTCATACTCGAGAGATTCGACGACTACTGGAGGGGTCCCGCGAAGATAAAGAAGGTCATAATCTGGGGAATAGACGAATTCTCAACCAGAAAAGCGATGCTCGAAAAAGGAGATGTCGATATCTGTGCGGTTCCGACACAATACATCAGCCAGGTTGAGGGATTGCCCGGTGTGACGGTCATAAAGGGACTCCCAAGACCGGTTGTTACATCCCTACATTTCAACTGGACCGTCGCGGAGGGAAGTGAATACATAGGCAGTGGAAAGCTCGACGGTAACGGAATACCGAGGGATTTCTTCTCGGACATAAACGTCAGGAAAGCATTTGTTCACGCCTTCAACTACGACGCATTCATAGAGGATGTTCTCCAGGGACTTGGAAACAGGGTGCCTGCTGACTTGCCGGAAGGCTTCCTCGGATACAACCCGAACCTACCGTTGTACAAATTCGATCTCAGGATAGCGAAACAAGCCCTCAAAGCTGCATGGGGAGGAAAAGTGTGGGAGAAAGGATTCAAGATGACCCTGCTCTACAACACCGGTAACGAAATGAGACAGGTAGCAGCGGAGATGCTGAAGTACTACATAGAATCGTTGAATCCAAAATTCAAGATAGAGGTTCAGGGAGTCCAGTGGCCCAACTACCTGTCCGCCTACAAAAAAGGACTCCTACCAGCCTTCATAATAGGATGGCTTGCGGATTATCCGGATCCACACAACTTTATATTCACCTACTACCACAGCAAGGGTGTTTACGGTGGAAGGCAGGGAGAAGCTTACAGGGAATGGGCTAAGAAGAATGTGGATGAGCTGATCGAAAAAGCGGTTCAAGAAGTTGATCCAGCCAAGAGACAGAAACTCTACGAAGAGGTTCAGAGGATAGCCATCGAAAATTACGTTGGAATGCCACTGTATCAGCCACAGGCTGTCAGGGTTCACAGAAGCTGGCTCAAAGGTTGGTACAACAATCCAATGAGACCGGGGGATGACTACTACGCTTACTGGAAAGAAGAGTGATGTAAGGATGTGAAGAATGAAGACCGGGGGAAATTTCCCCCGGTTTTTTGTTGGGGGTGAATCGAGGTTGAGGCATTTGGAATGGGTGTTGTTCATACAGTTTTTCATTCCGTTG
>QNAU01000026.1 GCA_003641545.1 Thermotoga sp. | reverse complement strand
CGTTCTGGGATATTTCATAGATCACAGGGATGAAAAACTGCGGAACTTCATTTCCAAGAGGTTCAGAAGAAGGATAGAAAGAGCAAAAGAAATGATCAGCAAGCTGAGGAAGATGGGTTATTTCATAACCTTTGAGGATATACTCTACACCTCCCCTGGCCCTTATGTTGGAAGACCGAACATAGCCATCGCTTTGGTGAACAAGGGATACATAAGGGATAGACATGAAGCTTTCACCGATGAGTTGATAGGAAACAACGGCAAAGCATACGTTCCACCGGATGATTGCAGTCCATTTGAAGCCATTGAGAGGATAAAAGATGCCGGGGGTGTGCCCGTTCTGGCACATCCCGGTATATTCGTGAATCAAGTTAAAAAAGGACTGGATGAAAGGGATGTATTTAGGTTGAAGGAGGGTGGAATGGAGGGAATAGAGGTTTTTCATTCTCGCCACTCCTCCATGGATAATCTCAAATACCTCAAGATGGCGAGAAAATACCGAATGCTGATTACAGTTGGAAGTGATTATCATTATGGTGACAATCCAACGGTTGCGGAGATGAACGTGGATCCCAAAATCATGTCGGAGGTAATAGAGTGGGTAAGATCTCAAATCTGCTGCAGATCCTGATCCTGCTCGGAATCGTTGGAAATTCCATTCTCTTCGGAACGGATCTTTTGGTCGGATTGGGATTCGAGAATATCGACGATGATAAGGGAATATTTCTCTCCGTTGAACCTTCCCTCGATTTTTGGCAGATGCATCTTTCCTTAGGGTTGAACATCATCTTCAAACCCACGTTGGGCATGATTCTGTTCGATGTTTTAAACAAAAATCCCTCACAGTTCTTCGATCGTTTCGATTTTTTCCTCTGGGATTTTTCGTACAAGTACGGAAGAAGGGAAAGTGGTGTGCATCCTTCCTCCGTTCATCCAATTCTCTTAGGATCAGGTGGGAATTCCTCAATTTACAGGATATCGCATGAGGACATATTCAAGCTGACCATAACGGATTCGTGGGATTTCTGGAATTTCGATGTTCAAGTTGAAAAACCGGTGAAGTTCGACGTGAACTCATACATAGAGAAGAAAAGCGAGCTCTTCGCGGGCGAGATGCAGATGTGGTTTTCGCTTTTGAATAATCTGGATTTGATTCCGGGTGTTCTCTTCGACGAATCTGGTTTCTCCGGATTCGGTTTGGACGTGGATTATACGATGGGGGACGAACTTAACTTTCTCGTCGGCTCATCCATCTCACCTTCCGGATTCACATACAACACGACCTCCGTCCCTGTAAAATCGAGATTCTCCACGAGGATGGGTGTAAAATATCTGGAAGATATTTTCTACTTCAGTTTGACGGATACATCCTTCGAAATGGCTACGATCTTCAGGCACGAATTTGGCGATCTGAGACTCAGGATAGAGCCCGATCTGTGTTTTAAAGAAGGGGAATTGAAACTCAACATGTTTGCATCCGTGGAGTATGAATTCGTCGATGGATGGAAGGCGACTTTCATATGGGATACGAAGGATCCCATACACATGCTCAAAGTATGGATATCTGCAAAGATTTACGAACAGGAGGCTGAGGAAAGTGGAACCTCTGAGTGAAGAAGAATTCAAATGGTTTTTGACCGAGGTGAAGAAGAATTTCTCGTTGGATCTCACAGGATACAAACCACACAGGGTTAAGAGGAGAACCGAGGTTCTGATAAGAAAATACGGCTTGAAATCCTTCAGGGAATACATGGATGTGCTGAAGAAGGACGAAACAAAGCGTAAAGAGTTCATAGACAAGATGACGATAAATGTGACTGAATTCTTCAGAAATCCCGAAAAATGGTGGAAATTGAGGGATAAGTATCTTCCGGAACTTCTGAAGAACAGAAATTTCAAAGCATGGAGTGCGGGATGTTCGAGTGGGGAGGAACCATATTCTCTCGCTATACTTCTGGAGGAGTTGAAGGCTCCTTCGACGGTGAAGGTGAAGGCAACGGATATAGATGTTGGTGTACTCAACAAAGCGAGACAAGGTGTTTATCCAAAACGAAATCTCGTGAATGTGCCGGAGGAATATCTGAGAAAGTACTTTGTCAAGTTGGACGATGAAAATTATCAGGTCACTCAGAGGTTGAAGAGTAGGGTTAACTTCAGGTTTCACAATTTGCTCACCGACAGATTCGACACGAATCACGATTTGATAATCTGCAGGAATGTTGTCATATACTTTGAGCTGGACGTGAAGGAGAAGCTGTATGAAAGATTTGCGAATTCTCTGAGACCAGGTGGAATAATATTCATAGGAAGCACGGAGAGAATCTTCAACTACAAAAAGATCGGTCTCGAGTTGATAGAACCATTCTTCTATCGTAAGGTGGGGTAATATGCTGATCTTATCCGTCATACTTCTGATCTTCATACTCGACAGGATCACCAAACTGGTCATCAGGAATATCATGAATCCTGGGGATGTAATCCCGATCGTTGGGTTCGTGAAGATAATGAGGGTGGAGAACGTGGGTATAGCCTTCGGTTTTCTCAAAGGTTCGAATTTAGTAATATACGCAATAATCATCGTTTTGATATTTTTGATCTATCTCGCCTTCAGCCTCAGAAAATGTGATAGACTGGGTAGAGTGGGAATGGGTATGATAATAGGTGGTGCACTCGGAAATCTGACGGACAGAATAATATTTGGAAGAGTCACGGACTTCATCTCGCTTGGAAGTTTTCCCGTTTTCAACGTTGCGGACAGTTCAATAACGATTGGAACGGTATTAGTTGGAATATCCATGATGATTCAGGAGGGAATATTCGATGAACTTGCAAAATACATCAGAAGGGGTCTCTCAAATCTTGGAAGAAGGAAAAATGTTGAAGCTGAAGGTGAGCAGAGGGGAGAAGGGAATCAGGTTGGATCTCTTCCTGTCGAGGAAACTTCCAAAGTCGATATCGAGGAACATGATACAGAAAGCTATAAAGGAAGGAAAGGTGAAGGTGAACGGATCGGTGGTGAAACCGAGTTACAGGCTGAAGGGCGGGGAGGAGATAATACTGGAGGTACCGACGAAGGAAAAACCTGAGATACTCCCTGAGAACATCCCATTGGATGTGATCTACGAGGATAAGGATATAATCGTCATCAACAAGGAAGCGGGTATGATTGTTCATCCTCTTCCATCCAAGACATCCGGAACCATCGTGAATGCCATTTTGGCATTGTGTGATGATCTTCAGGGGATCGGAGGGGTTCTCAGACCAGGTATAGTTCACAGGTTGGACAAGGAAACATCCGGTGTGATGGTCATAGCCAAGAACGACTTTTCCCACAACTTTCTTTCCCTTCAGTTCAAGAACAGGGAGGTCAAGAAGAGGTATCTTGCCATAGTTGGAGGATGTGTGAACAAAGATTACGGTGTGATAGATTCGCCGATAGGAAGACACCCTCAGATAAGGATAAAGATGGCTCTCTTAGATTGGGGGAAATCAGCGGTGACAGAATTCAGGGTTTTAAGGAGATTTGGAAAGATCGCAACCTTGGTCGAGGCGAAACCTAAGACTGGAAGAACTCATCAGATAAGACTTCACATGAAGAGCATTGGGAACCCAATTCTTGGGGATAAACTCTACGGAAAGGGTGTGAAAGATACGATATTCGGTGCGAATCGACAGATGCTTCATGCCCTTTCGATCGAGTTCAAGCACCCGAGAACGGGGAAATACATGAGGTTCAACGCGCCCTTACCCGACGATTTCAAAAAGGTTCTCCTGAACCTCGCGGAGCTCGAAAAAAAGGAAGGGGATGGTGATGAAACTTAGATCGATCATCGCAGGTGGTTTGGTGAAAATATCCGGTGTTCTGGATGCACCATACTCAACGGTCGTGATTTTGGAAGATGAAAACGAGGGAATCGTGGTGATAGATCCCGGAAGTAGCGTGATACTTGGAAAACTGGAGAGAGAACTCGAAAGCATGGGATTGAAACCGGATGATGTTAAACACGTCATTTTGACGCATTTCCACATGGATCATGCTTTCAACACCATCTTCTTCGAATCCGCCACCATTCATCTTCATTCCGCCTATTCCACCAAAGATTATTCCAAATTTGGGATACTGCTGGGAAAATACTACGAGATTGTGAGAAAAAGCTGGAGAAGAATCGAAACTTTCGAAGATGGGGATGTGCTCTTTGAAAGCATAGAGATCCATTCTTCTCCATGGCATGCGAGAGAGCATGTTTCGATGGTGTTGAACCTAAGAGGTGGTAGATATTTCGTCGTCGGTGATGTGTGTCCAACTCGTTTAGATTACTACGATATCGTGAGAAAAAGGAGGAATGACGAGATCGCGGAGTTCGTCAGGAAATTTTCCAGATCGTGTGATGTGGTGATCTTCCCCCACGATGAACCTCTGAGAATTCAGAGGGGAGGGTCTGGATGAGGATACTCGTGACGAATGATGATGGGATAGACGCCCCCGGTATAATAACTCTCGTGAAATACCTTTCGAGATCACACGATGTCCAGGTGGTTGCCCCTGACTCTCAGAAGAGTGCCATAGGACATGCGATAACTATAAGAACACCTATATGGGCGAAGGAGACCGAGGTGATCGATGGGGTGAAAGGTTATGCGGTCAATGGAACACCAGCGGACTGTGTGAAGCTTGGTCTCGAGGTTCTGATGGATGGAAATGTTGATCTGGTGGTGAGTGGGATAAATGAGGGTCCCAACCTCGGAACGGATATACTGTATTCGGGAACTGTCTCCGGTGCTCTGGAAGGAGCTTTGATGGGAAAGCCATCAATAGCCATATCTTGCTCGAATCAGAGTGATCCACATTACGAAAGCGCGGCGAAATTCTTGGTCGATTTCTTAGAAGTATTCAACGTCGCGGAGATTCCGAGATTCTCCGCTTTGAATGTGAACGTTCCATCCGTACCTTATGATAAGATAAGGGGCTGGAGAATAACCCGGCAGAGTAGTAGGAGATACAGGGACAAATTCGAAGCGAGGAAGGATCCTTTTGGGAACACATACTATTGGATGTTCGGGGAAATAATAGAAGACGATGAAAGCGATGATGCGGACTACGTTGCCATAAACAATGGATACGTTTCCATAACACCAATCAGTGTGTTTTTGACCGACTGGGATTTCATGGAGAAATTGAAGGAGGTGAAATGGGGTTGAGAATAAGGCTACTCGGTGATCCCGTTCTCAGAATGAAGGCGAAGGATGTGGAGGTTTTCGACGATGGACTGAAGAAACTCGCTTCCGATCTGGCGGAGACCATGTATATGAACGATGGGGTGGGATTGGCTGCTCCCCAGGTCGGATTGAGTATAAAGTTGGTCGTCGTCGATCTGAACGATGGAAGTGGATGGAGGGCATTCGTGAATCCGAAGGTGGTGGATAGAAGTAAGGAAAATTACATGGATGTGGAGGGATGTCTCTCGATACCGGGAATCTTCGAGGAAGTACCGAGACCCATTTGGATCGTCGTCGAATATCTCGATCTGGATGGCGGATTACACACGGAAAAGTTCGAATACCAGAATGCGAGAGTTCTATCCCATGAGATAGATCATCTCCATGGGAAATTGTTCATAGATTATCTGGGTCTCGCAAAGAGAAGGTTGATACTTCACAGGTTCATGAAGATGAGAAGAAGAGGCGGTTCTGAGAATGCGAATCGTATTTCTGGGAACGCCTGAGTATTCCGCTCATCATCTCGAAAAAATGATAGAAAGTGGTTTCAACGTTGTCTGCGTTGTGACACAGCCCGATAGACCTGCCGGAAGAGGTTACAAGCTGATGGAAAGTCCCGTGAAAAGGATCGCTTTGAAACACAATTTGAAGGTTCTGCAACCCGAGAATCCGAACACCAGCGAATTCGTTGAGGAGTTGAAGAAATACGAACCGGATCTTGGAATCATAGTATCCTACGGTTGGATACTGAAGGATGGAATGCTCAAAGTCCCAAAATTTGGATATTTCAACGTCCATCCATCGCTTCTGCCAAAATACAGAGGACCGGAACCGATAAGGAGGGCTTTGGAAAACGGGGAGAGAAGAACGGGAATCACCATCTTCAAGATAGATGAGGGAATAGACAGTGGAAAGATAGCAAAGATGGTGGAGGTGGAGATAGGGGAGAGGGAAAATTACGGTGAGCTCAGCGAAAGATTGATGAAAATCGGTGCGGAACTTCTCGTGGATTTCCTTCGAGAATTCGAAAATAAAGAAGGAAGGATCGAACTGAAGGATCAGGTTGGGGTTGGATCGTATGCGCCGAAGCTGAAGAAGGAGGAACTGTTCATAGATTGGACCGCGAATGCACGCAGGATTTTCAACAAAATCAGATCCTTGGATCCATCGCCTGGAGCAAGGACGAAACTCAAAAGTAAACTTGTCAAGTTGTTCTCGGCGATCTCATATGAAATGGATGGGGAACACGATGAAGAGGGTGTTATACTCGACATAACTAACGAGGGTGCCAAAATATCCTGTGGGAGGGGAAAGGTTATCATCGGTGAAATACAGCTCGAGGGAAAGAGGAGAACGAACTTCATGAGCTTGAAAAATGGAAGAGTGATAGAGAAGGGGGATAGATTCTCTTGAAATTCATCCACATGATCTTTTTCAACGATTTCAAGGAGACACCATTGTTTCCTGTAGAGATGTACTTCAAACACACGAGCAGAATAGGTGTCATCAAAACGAGATACATCGATGACATGAAATACCTGTTTTCCAAGAAGAGGTTCAGGGTAAAGAGCTTTCTGATCGATCAGGATCATATGCTCCTTGAGGACAGCAACTACATCATAAGGGACGTGGAAATAACGACGGGGAGTGTTGAATCCAGAACCGCTTTCTTCAAATATGATGAACCTTTACCCATGTCGATAGTTTATCTCTACGATAGGAAGAAACTCGATGTGATAATGAAATACATTTTGATCGACGGTCTCATAGAGGAGATAAACATCTCCCTCGAAGAGGGTGAACCCGTGGATGTTCTCGAAGGATTCGATTTTGACTATGCCTTTGGTGATGTGGAAAATAAAGGAGAAATTGAGGAGTTCATAATGAGTGTGAATTGGTTCGTCAGAACCTACATAGATAGAATATACACCGAATCCTTCAGAATGAACATATACGATCTTTCCGAGAAGGCTCCCATGATCTCCTACAAGATATACGAGATGAAAGAGTTAGGAGACAGGGGGATACTCTCAAAGTTGTGATCATTTCAAGGGTGATACCATGAGAAGAATTGCTGTTTTCGTCCAGTACGATGGGACGAATTTCAGTGGTTATCAAGGTCAGCCCAACGTCAGGACAGTTCAAGCTGAAATAGAAAAGGCTTTGGAAAGGATATTCAAGGTTCGTGTGTTCACACAAGCTGCAGGTAGAACGGATACAGGTGTTCATGCGAGAATGCAGGTTGTGGCTTTCAACTGTCCATCGGATAGGATGAGCTTGAAGAACATAAAGGATGCGATGAACGCGAATTTGCCGTCCGATATACACGTGACGAATGCGATGGAAGTTCCGAAGAATTTCAACCCGCGCTTCCACGTTAAGAAGAGGATATACCACTACTACATTTTAAATTCGAAAGAGCCGAACATATTTCTCAGAAATTACGTCTGGTGGTTTCCATACGAGTTGGACGTGGAAAGAATGAGAAGGGCGAGCAGATTTCTCGAAGGGGAGCACGATTTTTCCTCTTTCAAGAAAGGGAAAGATGAGAAGAATCCGGTGAGGGTGATATACAGAATAAGGATACTCAAAAAAGGTGATTTCATACTCATAAGGGTCGAGGGAAGATCATTCTTGAGGAGGATGGTCAGGAACATAGTCGCTCTTCTGGTGAGAATAGGAACGGGGGAATGGGAAGTGGAGAAAGCGAAGGAGGTGCTTGAAGCACGGAGCAGAACCGCATCGCCTGGAACCGCCCCACCTCACGGGCTTCACTTACACGCTGTCTTGTTCTGATCCTGCTCTCAATTTCCTCCCTGCTCATGTGCGAAATATACGATTTCAACACGCGCGAGATGGATGATCGCGTCGCTCTGTTTTTGTGGGATGTTCCGATACTCATTGCTCAAAACAGGGAGGATCTAAGTAAACTCATGGAAGAAAAGCTGGATGGGATCCTTTCTGAAATCTCACCGGCAACTCCGGTGAGATTGATCTACGATGGGCCTTCTGAACTTTTCAAAGCTGTTGAAGGGGACTTGGTGGAGAGAGGGTTCTTTCCGTACAAAAGATCGAGAATCACCCTTTCGATATCGATAAAGCGCATTGGGGAGTTCATGAAATTCGGTCTGTCCATGGGTGAAAAGATGAGGGCTGAAAGTCTGTGGGTTTCCGAATACAGCAGATGGGAAAAAGATTTCTGCGAATTCCTGGATGAGAACCTTCATACCACTCCTCGAAAGTTGCGGAAGATGGCTCTTTTCAGTTTCAAGGGGATCGATGTGATCTGCGATGGTGTAAAGATCGAAGATGGAGAGGTGATGTGGACGGAGGAGGGTAAAATATCCTGTGAGATATCGACGGATGGAAAACACTGGTTCAAGAAGGATCTCGTGCTACATCTTCCCGCCGAATTCATACGATTCGAAGTTCACGAGTTGGATGTGAAAGGTGAACCCGAAGGCGCAATCGTGAGGATAGATGGGGAAGAATACGGAAGAGCCCCATTGAAGTTGAAACTGCTCGATGGGATACACACCGTGGAAGTGGAGAAGGATGGTTATGAAAAGATATCGAGAACTTTATACATCGGATCGAATTCGGAGTTTGAATACAGCTTGAAAAGGTTGGAGAATGCGAAGGTGAAGTTTTCCTTCAATCTCCCAGCCGACGTAGTCGTGGATGGAATTCGAGTGGTGGAGAAGGTGGAAAAAACGGAGCTGGAGTTGGAACCTGGAGAACACAGAATAAAGATAGAAGCACCAAGGAGAAGAAAAGAGGAGTTCACGCTGAATCTCAGGGAGGGAGAAAAGCGGGAGATCAACATCGTGCTTAAAGGAATTCCGGGAAAAATCGATTGGATCTTCGACCTTCCCGAGGAGGGAATGAATTATCTTCCGATATCTCCGGATGTTCTCGCACTTTACGATTCGAAGAAACTCGTGGTGATGAACATTCGAAAGAAGGAGCTGATTGGGAAGGTTGATTTGCCGAGTGGTGCGTTAAGGATTTCTTCCGATTCGAAACATCTGATCGTCATGCTGAAAAACCGCTTGATCCTTCTGAACATGAAGGATCCGAATGAGAAAGCGCATGTGGATTTCAACGGTATTCCCGTTTCCTATCATGATGGTATCTTAACTGTTTCGGATGGAAGATTGTTCAGATTGAATCAAAGACTTGGGAAAATACTGTGGACGAAGAAGATGAACCCGATCCTTCAAATGAGGAAGCTCGATGGGATGATTTTCACCCTCGATGTGTTCGGTGGATTGTGCAGACTCGACCTCAGGACAATGAGTTTAAAATGTGAAAGATTCCCTGGCTTTTTCAAATTCTCGATCTTCGATGGATTTCTCTATATAATATCTTCTCACGAGATTTTGAAGATGGACATCGGTTCTTTTGATATTCTTGAAAGATGGAGATCGAGATACAGGATAGAGGAAGTTTATCCATGTGGTGATTCCATCTTCATTTCAACACCGGGAAGACTCGTAGAAATATCGGAAGATGGTGTCGTGGGGCACGGGAACCGTAGGATTTCCCGAGGTGAAGATGATATCTTTCTCATAGGTGATGGGAGGATAACGTTGAGATCGTGTCAAGATGGTGAAACGATGGATTTTGAAAGTGAATATGATCCAGTGGATGTGAAGGAGGCTTTCGATTCTTTCTACGTTCGAACCAAGGACGGAAGGATAATCAAGTTCTTCGGAATGAACGGTCTGTGAAACGAGGAGGGATGCGGATGAAGGCAACATCCGGATGCTTGAAATGTGGAGTAGAGCAAGCTTTTAATCTTTTGAAGAGGGTGTCCAAAGATGAGGAATTCTTGTGGAATGGATTGAAAAAGGTCATGGAAAGCCTCGCTCGCGCTCCGTATGGTCTGACCCCAGCACAACTTGCGGAATATTTCTACCCGGAATTGTCCCGTTTCATAGGGGTGAAGGATCCATTTGAAATGGAGAAAAAGCTATACAACGACAGGGCACTGGCTATTTACGACGATTTGAGGAGAAAGGTTGAAAGCATGGAAGATCCACTGAAGATGGCGGGAAAACTTGCCATAGTTGGTAATTCTATAGATTTTGGTGTTCCAAGTTTCGAGGGAATGGATCTGGAGAACGAAATCCTCAAAGAAGCCATGAAAGAATTGATGATAGATGATTTCGACGATTTCATGGATGAACTCAAAAGAGCGAGAAGGTTAATATATGTTTTGGACAACTGTGGGGAGGTTGTCTTCGACAAACTTTTCATGGAATTAATCAAGAAAAAATTCCCAAATTTGGAGATGATAAGTGCGGTCAGATCCGCACCGATTATAAATGACGTCACCATGAAGGAAGCCTTGGAAATCGGGCTCGATGAGGTTTCAAAGGTTGTGAACAGCGGTGTGGAACTACCTGGTCTCGTTCTGAAGAGGGTGAACGAAGATTTCAGAAGGATATGGAGATCATCCGACTTGATAATATCGAAGGGACAGGGAAATTTCGAGGGATTGGAAGGTTTGGATGATCGCAGGATATTCTTCTTCCTGAAGG
>QNAU01000025.1 GCA_003641545.1 Thermotoga sp. | reverse complement strand
TTTTCTCTTAGTATTCAAACCGAGTAGGTAATAACTCAGAACTGGTTTTCTAAACACGGTGAATTGGGTTTCCGGTAAACTTCTCAAACTGAGTGTTTCATTTATCAATGCGAGATCAACCTGTCCGGTTTTAAGAGCGGTGACCCTGGATATCTCTTCCGGCATGAATATTATCTTTATCTCATCCAGCTTCGGCAACCCTGGATTGTAATAATATTTGTTCTTCACGAGAGTTATGTGATCACCCGCAACGTATTCTTTCAGGACAAAGGGTCCTGTTCCGTTCGCCTTGAGCATCAAGTTCGCCCCAGATTCGACGAATTTTTTTGATAATATCGCTGTGTTAGCGCTGGCAAAGACGGGGAGGATGGACATGACAACGGGTTTACTGAATCTGAATATAACCTTGTCATCTCCTTCTCTTTCAATTCTGTCAAGATCTTTGAAATAAGAGAGTATGGGTGATCCAGTTTTTGGATTCCTTATTCTTTCAAATGTGAAAAGCACATCATCGATCGTCAGTGGGGTGCCATCGTGGAATCTCACATTCTTTCTGATCTTGAATATCAAAGTGTATGGATCCGGTACTTCGTAGCTCTCCGCAAGATCTGGAATTAGATTCATATCCCTGTCATAGGTTAAAAGCGAGCTGTATACTAATTCCAGTATTCTATGTGATGCGAATGCAGTTACAACAGTTGGATCGAGACCAACCGGTTCGGTTTCCAGAGCCAATTTCAACGTACCACCAGCGAAAACAATCAACGCAAACGAGAAGATCAAGAGAACCAGTAAGGATTTCAGTTTCACATTCTCACCTCCAGGAATGAAATTTCTCCATTCTCAATGATGGAGCGATTTTTCAGGTCGAATATTCGTCGCACTTCACCGTGAGAAATTCTGAATTCCAGTAATTAAAATAGGCTAAGAATACAAGATGAAGATTCATCACGGAAACGGTAGATCCACATCACCCAGTCCGAGATCTCCAAGAAGTTTTGTTTTCTCCTCATTCACCTTATCCACTGCATCGTTGAAGGCTGCTGTGAGAAGATCAAAAAGCATTTCTTTGTCCTCTTCATCCAATACGGATGGATCAACTTCGATATCTGATACCTTGTATTCTCCGTTCATCCTTATCTTTACAACCCCACCCCCTGCGTTTCCTTCAACCTCTATTCCCTGTATCTTTTCCTGTAGCTTCTCGAAGATCTCTTCAATGTTACCAATGTTTCCCAAATTACCACCCGTGGAAGGAACACCGAGATTCGGAACCTTCGGTTTCCTGTGATAACTTCTACCGCCAAAACTCCTGAATTTCTTCATCCCTCTCCCTCCTCGAGGATAACCTTTCCTGGAAAGATCCTCAGTATCTTCCTCAGCGTTTTGTTCAAACCCTCAGGTATCTCCCTCAAAGGTTTCTCGGTGTATATCGGGGAAAATTTCTTTTCATCCCCTGTGATCGTTCTGTAAAGGTCCTCCAGTTTTCTCAAATTTTCGCGTATTATTTCATAGTGTATCCTGTAAGGTTTGGCATATTCCAATATGATCGTTCCATCTTCCTCCGAAGGATTCGAAAATATCAGGGACATGAATATGGAAAGATCACCGCTATCTTTGAGATATTCCATCAGTTTCAAAAGACCTTCCGGATATTTTTCAAGATCCGATTCCTCCTTCACTACATCTTCCGTGTCCGACTGAACCTCGGTTCTCAGCTTTTTCTCCTCGACTTTTGCAATTTCGTTCATCATCCCAAGTATTCCTGTTTCGAACACGATTCTCTTGTTGTCCGAATATCTGACCTCTCTGAGAAGTAAGGTTAACTTTCTCGATACGGTGGAAAGTAGTTGTACGTTTTCTTCTTTGGGATCCCTCAGCCTGTCAAGAATTAAATCCACCAGATCCTCCATGAACTTTTCGGGACTCTTTCCGGATTCGAATATTTCATCGGATATCTCGAATATCTCAAAAATATCATTTTTCAAGATTCCATCCAGAAATTTCTCAAGTAGGTCCCTCGGAACGAGACCAAGCACCGACTCAACCTCATCAACTCCCACTTTTTCGAAACCGAATCTTTCCACCATCTCCAACGTTGACAACGCATCCCTCAAAGATCCTTCACTTCTTCTCACAATCAGTTTCAAAGCGGTGTCGTCGAATTTCATCCCCTCTTTCTTGGCAATCTCTCTGAGTCTTTCCTCCATCTTCTCCGAGGGTAGAGGTCTGAAATCCAGAACTTGAGCTCTCGATATTATGGTTGGTGGGACCTTTTCAAGATTTGTCGTCGCAAGGATGAAGAGAACATTTGGAGGAGGTTCTTCCAATGTTTTCAAAAGTGCATTGAATGCTTCCCTTGTCAACATGTGAAACTCATCTATTATGTAAACCTTGTATCTTCCCTGCAAAGGTCTGTACGATACCCTATCCCTTATCTTTCTTATTTCGTCTATCCCCCTGTTGGACGCAGCGTCTATCTCTATCACGTCGAGAAAACTGCCGTCATCTATGGCTCTGCAGTTTTCACATTCACCACATGGTTCCCCATCCCGAGGATTGAGACAATTCAAAGATTTTGCCAGTATCCTGGCACATGTTGTCTTTCCCGTTCCCCTTGGGCCGGAGAATATGTAAGCGTGTGATACTTTCCCACTTCTCACCGCATTGAGAAGTATCTTCTTCACGTGATCCTGTCCAACAACTTCCACGAATTTCCTCGGTCTGTACTTTCTGTACAGAACCTCCATACCTTCACTCCTCAAAGAATTCCAGCGATTTCTTCAGGAATATGTTGGCTGTTTCAGAATCTATGTTGCATAATCTCACGAGTTTCAGATTCTTGGGATTGGTTGCCACGAATTCTCTTATGGTTTTGAAAAAGATTTTTGCACATCTATCCTTCGGAAAACCAAATATTCCAGAACTTATTGCTGGAATAGAAATGGATTCAGCTCCGAGCTCATCCGCCTTTCTCAAGGAGTTGAGGATTGCATTTCTGAGTTTTTCATCCTCGTTTCCCTCTCCCCACATTGGTCCAACCGCATGAACTATCCACTTGGCTTTGAGCTTGCCAGCCGATGTCACCGCAACCTCACCGGTTTTAACGGGACCATTCTTCCTGACAAACTCATCACTTTCTATCTGTATTTCCTTTCCTCCCCTTCTAACTATGGCTCCTGCAACTCCTCCACCGTGTTTCAAATGTGAATTTGCAGCATTCACAATGACATCCACGTCTTCCTCCGTTATATCACCTTGAACCACTTCAACCCTCAGACCGCCGATCTCAAATGATCTCAGAACATTCATTCTCTCATCCCCCGAGAGATTCCATTTTCCTCACCCTCTTAGCGTGTCTCCCCCCCTCGAACCTCGTCTTCAGGAATGTATCCGTGATCCATTTAGCCATGGCAGGTGAAATTAGTCTTCCACCCAGAACGAGTATGTTCGCATCGTTGTGTTTTCTCGCAAGTTCCGCCATCTTTGGATACAAACACAACGCGGCTCTTATCTTCTTGTACTTGTTGGCGGACATTGACATTCCTATTCCCGTACCGCATATCAGTATTCCACGATCAGCCAATCCATTCAGGATATCCTCAGAAACGAGTTTTGCATAATCCGGATAATCCACGGATTCTTCACCGTAGCATCCCCGATCCAGTATTTCATATCCCTCATTCTCGAGCATCTTCTTCAACTTTTCCTTCAACTCGTACCCTGCGTGGTCACTACCCATCGATATTCTCATTCCTCCTTCAAAGCCTCCTCAAGATTGTTCTTTATCTTCAATATCCTGTCCAAAGAAGTCAGTTCCAAAAGTTTTCTTATTTGCTCGTTCAAACCAAATATGGTGAGAGCTCCACCGTTCAACTTGCAGTGTTTCTGAATGCTTATTATGACACCAAGTCCCGAACTGTCCATGTAATTCAACTTGCTCATATCGAGCACTATGTTCTTCTTCCCAGACGCTATGAGGTGATCGATGACCCACCTTTTGAAATCATCGGAATTGACTACATCGAGATCTCCCTTCATTCTGACGATCACGTGATCGTCCGTGTAATCGACTTCATACATGTTTTCCCCTCCGGGAACGCATTCTCAGTATTCGTTGAACACATTTTTAACCCTGGTTATAGCGTCCAGAATTTCATCGGGTTCTATCAGTTCACCATCCACCCTGTTCACAAACTCGACCTTCACATTCTCATGTATCAACCTCGTTACCTCCCTCGATATCTGTCCGAGATTCATCTCAGCAACTATGATAGCGTCCACCTTCCTCAGAAGTTTCCTCAATCTTCTGCTTGGAAATGGCCATATCGTTATCGGTTTGAACAGCCCAACCTTTATTCCGTCCATTCTCGCAATCTTCACCGCCCTCAGAGCACTTCTGGCGACTGAACCGTATGCGAGGACGAGTATCTCCATATCATCAGTCATGAATTCATCGTATATGACTATTTCGTCTACATGGAGTCTTATTTTGTTCTCCAGCCTCCTCAGAAGTCTCGATGCTATTCCGGATGTTCCAACCGGGAATCCACTCTCATCGTGTATCAATCCTGAAACGTGGAATCTCGTCTTTCCCATGGCTCTCAACGGTGTCGGTATATCGAGGTCGGATTCGAAGGGATGGTATATTTCTTCCACAGGGACTTCCCCATCCATCCTTGGAAGAATGGTTATCTCTTTGTCGGATGGCATGAAGAAACTTTCCCTCATATGTCCAAGTATCTCGTCCATGAGAAATATCACGGGCGTTCTGTAAAGTTCAGAAAGGTTGAAGGCTGTTATTATGTATCTGTAAACCTCCTCCACCGTTGAAGGGTAAAGGGCTATTATCGGATGATCTCCATGGGTTCCCCATCTTGCCTGCATTATATCGCCTTGGGATGGTTTCGTTGGTAATCCTGTGCTTGGACCGAGTCTTTGAACATCGACGAACACCGCTGGAACTTCGGTCATTATTGCATAACCTATGGCTTCCTGCATGAGTGAGAACCCTGGTCCACTCGTTGCGGTCATAGATTTCACCCCAGCGAGAGATGCACCTATTGTCGCAGCTGCACTTCCTATCTCGTCTTCCATCTGTATGAATGTCCCTCCATGTTTTGGAAGTTCCAACGCCATCGTTTCCGCTATCTCGGATGCAGGTGTTATCGGATAAGCTGCGAAGAATCTGCAACCAGCCCTTATGGCTCCAAGTGCACAAGCCTCATTCCCCTGCATCAGAACAGCTTTCTTGCCTATCTTTCCCACCTTCCTTCGCAGTTTCCGAAATTTTGAACACCTCTATGGCAAAATCTGGACAGTGCGTTTCACATAGAAGACAACCAACGCACTTATCGTTGTTGACGATGGGTGTGTTAAATTCATCGATGGTTATGGCATCCGTTGGGCATATCCACGAACATATGCCACATCTTTTGCACCAATCCAAGTTTATCACAACATTGAAATTCCCACTTTTCGCTCTTTTTTCCATCGATCCCACCATCCGAATTTATTTTATCATGCTCAGAAATATCCCGGCAGCTATGGCAGAACCTATCACCCCGGACACATTCGGACCCATCGCATGCATCAGTATGAAATTCGTTGGATCTTCCTTGCTCGCAACCATTTGAGCCACCCTTGCGGAATCTGGAACCGCCGAGACACCGGCTGCACCTATGAGAGGGTTGAGTTTATCCTTGAGAAACAGATTCAAGAATTTGGCGAGTAATATTCCAGATGCGGTCGCGGTGGCGAAAGCCACGACACCAAGGAAGACTATCTTCAAACCGGTTGGGGTGAGGAAATTATCCGCTCTTGCGGTCGATCCAACGGACAAGCTCAGGAGAATCGTGACACTGTCCAATATGTATCTTGAGGAGGCTTCGACCAGCCTCTTCGCGATACCGCATTCCCTCAGAAAGTTCCCGAACATGAGCATTCCAACGAGGGGAAGTGCCTTGGGAACGAGCAGACCTATCGTCATTATTGAAACTATGGGGAATATCATCTTCTCCAATTTTGATACCTTTCTCGGTTCCTTCATCCTTATCCTTCTCTCTTCCTTCGTCGTGAGTATTTTCATTATCGGTGGTTGTATAACCGGAACGAGTGATATGTAAGAGTATGCAGCGACCGCTATTATTCCGAGAAGTTCCGGCGAGAACCTCGATGCGACGTAGATTGACGTTGGACCATCCGCACCCCCTATTATTCCTATAGATGCGGAAGTCTTCAAATCGAATCCCATCATGCGGGCTATCATGAATGCGACGAATATGCCGGCCTGCGCACCTGCCCCAAGAAAAACTGTTATGGGATTCGAAATGAGAAATGAAAAATCAGTTAACGCACCTATTCCGAGGAATATCAAAGGGGGATAAACCCCCATGAAAAGCCCCCTCTGTATGTACCAGAGAAGTCCTCCTGGCTGTGTCGAAGTCGGTGGATCGAGTATTCCAGTTACATCCGCAGGTATGTTTGCAAAGATTATGCCAAAGGATATAGGTATGAGAAGCAGAGGCTCAGCATGCCTTGAAACCGAATAGTAGATGAGAGTGAGAGCAATACTTATCATGATAATGTTGCCCACTGTGAGGTGAGCGAAAGCTGTTGATTCCAAGGCTAATTTGAGATTTTCAAGCATCAATCTATCCCCCACCATTTATAGTGTGGTCAGGAAAGGAGGAAAATGCTCACAGATACCTGACGATCCTATTCTATTGTCGGAACAATCGCTTGTCAACATGGATCAACACTCGATCAAATGGTGTTCTGCTCCCACACCCACAGTTCCTTTATGTTCAACCTTCCTTCATAGATGGCTTTTCCAATTATCACCCCGGAGAACCCTATCTTTTTGAGAAGATTCAGATCATCAATCTTAGATACACCGCCAGCGTATATGAATTCCTCATCGTTCCAGAATTTTCTCACATCATTCTCATCTACTCCGGATAACGTCCCATCTTTCTCAGTTATCGTGTATATGAATCTTTTAACGATATCTCTCAACTTCATGAACAATTCGAACACACTCGTATCTTCGCACTCCATCCAACCGAATCTTCCAACCCTCCCTATGATTGAATCTATGCTCACCGTTATCCCATCAAAATCTCGAGTTACAATCTTCATAAAATCCTCATCCAGAGCTTTCGTTCCTATTATCACGTTCTCGACACCAATTTTATACGCTCTTTCGACACTCCCGTAATCTCTGAATCCACCACCAAGTTGGACTCTCAATCCGGTTTCATCGATTATTCTTCTCACCAGATCGATGTTCCTCTGTTGCCCGGAAAACGCACCATCGAGATCGACAATGTGTATTTTATCGAAGTATTTTGAAAACATTCGTGCCGTGTCGAGAGGCTCACCATACACCTTGAATTTTCTTCTATCCCCTCTGTAAAGTCTCACAACCTTTCCATCCATGAGATCCATCGCCGGATATATCTTCACCTTCATTCCTCCCCGAGATTTCTGAAATTTCTCAGCAGTTTCAATCCAACCTCACCGGATTTCTCCGGATGAAATTGAACCCCGTATATTCTTCCCTTTTGAATTATCGAAGGAAACACGACGGTATTCTCATTCTTTCCATGATCCGTCACAGCAACGACGATACTCTCATCCCTCGGTCTCACGTAATACGAGTGGACAAAGTAAAAGAAGGATCCATCCTCTATACCATGAAGAATTGGTGAAGCCCTTCTGAGGATTATCCTGTTCCAACCGATGTGAGGTGTTCTGACACCTCTGAATTTGACGACATCACCTTCGAGTATCTTCAATCCCTCTCCGTTGGCTTCTTCGCTCCTCTCAAAGAGAAGCTGTAATCCCAAGCATATTCCGAGGAAGAAACCACCGGACTCTATGAATTTCAATATTCTTTCGCGAAAGTGACCTATCTTTCCCGCAATTTCTTTGAAATTTCCAACACCTGGAAGAATGATCTTATCCGCGTATTCCACATCCTTTGGATCACTCGAAGAAACACCATCCACCGCCTTGACGACGTTCGATATGTTACCTATTCCGAGATCCAGAACGAGTATCCTCATCACAGCTCACCCTTGGTGCTTTCCAATCTCTTACCTTCCCCGAGAGCCTCCTTCAAAGCCTTCCCAAGTCCCTTGAACACCGCCTCGCTCAGATGATGTGCATTCGATCCCGCCATCTTTTTTACGTGAAGAGTCATTCCCAATCCCCTGGTCAAACCCATCAGGAACTCTCTCATCAATGCTAATTCGAATCCTTCCTCCTTCTCGACGAAATCAACGTCGAAATTCAAAAATGGCCTGGATGATACATCGACGGATACCACGACCAGAGCGTCATCCATTGGAATGATACAATTCCCGAATCTCGCTATGTTCCTGTTCTCCACAAACTCATTTCTCAACAACCTCCCTATGAGTATGCCCATGTCCTCCCAAAGGTGATGTTTCAAATCCCAAGATCGCACGGTTACTTCCACAGGTATCTCCATATAGAAGAAGAGAGTTCTCAACAGATGATCGAGGACCGGATCACCGGTCCTCACATCCATTTTAGAATGGAGTTTGGCTTCCATATCTACCTCTCGAGTTTTTCTGTTCATTCTCTTACCTCCAGAGCTTTACCGTGATTTCTCATCTTCTCCACATCCGCCATGGCAATACCAAGGTATCTGTTCTTCATGAATTCATCTCTTCCCACACATGCAAAACTGATTCTCTTCACAAAGTCCCACAAACCGAGGACGGAGGAGAAACGTGCGGTTCCACCTGTTGGGAGAACGTGATTCACACCGAGGAAATAATCCCCGGCAGATGTTGGAGTGTATTCTCCCGCATAAACTGCACCAGCGTTTTTCACCATCTTCAAAAGATCCAGAGGATTCTTCACGAGAAGTTCGAGATGCTCTGGGGCAAGTTCGTTAGCTCTTCTCATGCACCTTTCGATATCATCGAAAAGTTCGTATTCTATCTCACCCCATCCTTTCGGAATCTCTATATTCCTCTCGCAGTATTCGATCAAATCCTTCGATGTGGTTAAAAGCCATGCCTTCGATCCTTCACCATGTTCCACCTGGGACAGAAGATCGAACATTACGTATTCCCTTTTGGCGGAGTCATCAGCCACGATGCATACTTCGGATGGGCCAGCTAAACTGTCGATTCCAACGATTCCAAACACCTGTCTCTTCGCTTCGTTGACATATTGATTGCCGGGTCCGAATATTTTATCAACCTTCTTCATACCGATACCGAAAGCCATGGCACCTATTGCATGTGCACCACCGAGTTTGTATATCTCCTCTATTTCAAGAATCTTGGCTATGAACAATATGCGTGGATCGATCTTACCTTCCTTTGGAGGGCTCACGACAACTATTTCCTCAACCCCAGCCAATCTTGCTGGAACACCAACCATCATCAATGTGGACGGTAAAGGTTTTCCGCCTGGGACGTATATTCCTATTCTCTCGATCGGCCTCACCAGAATGCCGTATATCGATCCACTTGAAATGAACATCGAATCCTCGATCATCTGCCTCTTGTGATATTCCCGTATTCTGTCCATGATCTTCTCAACTGTTTTCTTTTCATCTTGAGTTAGAGAAGCCTCGGCATTGATAATTTCATCCTTCCCAACTCTGAAATCCCCATCGAAACCATCGAATTCAATCGAGAATCTTTTCAAAGCGCTGATCCCATCCCTTCTGAGTTCATCCAGGATTTTCCTGACTTTGTTCTCAACACTCCCATCCACTTTTTATCAACTCCTTCACACCGTTCACGAAGGCATTTATTCTCTCGAACTTGGTCTTCTGGGATATCCGATTGACGATGAGGAAAGCTGAGACGTCCATTATCTTGTGTATCTCGACCAAACCATTTGACCTCAGAGTTCTTCCCGTCTTGACTATATCAACTATCGCATCCGCTATCCCGATCCTCGGAGCCAACTCGATGGATCCACTCAGCCTGAGGATTTCCACGTCCACATTCAAGGAGTTGAAAAATTTGAGTGTCAAATTTGGATACTTCGTGGCTATCTTGAATCCTTCCATACTTCTTACGTCCAATTCGCTACCTTTGAGAACCGCGACACTCAACCTGCATATTCCAAATGGGAGTTCCAGTGGGATGAACACATCACTTTCCAATTCCTCCACGACATCGCTCCCGGCTATCCCGATGTCAACCCCATGTTCAACATACACGGGAACATCGAAGGATTTTGCGAGCAATATGGTGAAGTTATCACCTTCGTATATGAGTTCTCTACCTTCTGGAATCGTGTCAACGATTCCAAGTTTCCCGAGAAGTTTGAGTGAATCCTTCATCAATCTACCCTTCGGTAGAACGAAATTCAACCCATCCTTCAGCCTCTTCATCGCCCATTCATACCTCACATCGGCTTTATGGCAATTCCCCTTCTCACCAAATCCCTCGCCCTCTCGTATCTTTCGATAAGATCACCTGACAGTTCGATTCTGTCATCTTCATTCACCTCGTTGAACTCACACAGGTTCACCAGGTTGTTCAAATAGAAGGCAAACCCCACACCTTTCTTTCCGTTCACGATGTAATCCCCTCCCCCACCGATCGGGAAACCGAATCCAGGTGCGTAGGCTTCGAAAACCATGTCATCGTAGTAATTCAAGAGTCTCATGGTCCCGAGATCGAGAAAAACTCTCTCATCCTTCAAGGCTTCGATCAGAAAGTCGAGATCCTCGAAACCGCTCTTCTTTCCACGGAAGTTGAAAAGTTTCCACAATTCTTCCTTCTTTT
>QNAU01000024.1 GCA_003641545.1 Thermotoga sp. | reverse complement strand
TTAACCATGGTGTTCACACTCCCCACATCATTTGTGCGTTAAAACACTCAAAACTATACCGTATCCGGATAGAAAAGCCATTATCGAGCTACCACCTTGACTCAAGAATGGAAGTGTGAGTCCTGTTATTGGAATCAACCCAACGACGACGGAAACGTTCATCGCAACTTGAAGTAGTATCCAGAAGGCGTAACCTATTATTAGAAGTCTACCAAAACCGTCCCTGACAGATCTGAAAGCGCATCTCAGCATTTGCCGAACCATGAGAACGTAAAGAAGAAGTATGAATCCCATACCGAGCATACCCATCTCTTCACCCAAAACCGCGAATATGAAGTCGCTTATCTGTATGGGAAGGTAATACTTGAGGTTTCCCAATCCCAGACCAACACCGATCAATCCACCCGATCTTATGGCAGAAAGGGAATTCACCGTTTGCCAAGAGAGATCTCCCTTGCCCGTTATGAGATCCAGAAATTCTCTGAGTCTTTCAATTTGGTATTCTTTCAACAATCCATACTTGTATCCAACGAAGATCAGAAGGACTCCAAGCGCCATCGTTGATAGTATGTAATACCATCTCGTTCCACCAACGTAGAGTAGGATCATGGAGAGAAGGACTATGAAAACCGCTGTACTCAAATCGGGTTCTAAGAACACGAGAAACGCCAAGATGAGGATCAAGATGAGCGGAACGAGAAAACCACGGAAGAATTCCCTTATTCTCTCCTTCCACCTGTCGATGTAGTGGGCGAGAAAGATTATTATGAAGAGTTTCGTGAATTCCGATGGTTGGAAGGTGAAATACTTGAAATCGAACCACCTTCTTGCTCCTCCCCTCGTGGATGGGAGTATGAGAACGGATGACAGCAGGAACAGTATTAGAACGTAATAATGGTGGATGTATCTTCTGTGAATCCTGTAATCGATGGATGCCAGAATGGTCATGACGATCATTCCGAGAACGATCACCGCGAATTGTTTCACCATGTAATAATTCGGATCAACGTTCGGATACCTGTAGACAACTATGAAGGATGCACTGTAAAGAACCACCAATCCTATGGAAAGTATGGTCACCAGAAGAAGTAGAAGACTTTTAGCTTCCTTTCCTATGAGTTCATTCTTCACCTTTGAACCACTCCAGAACCTTTTCTTTGAATTTCTTCCCCCTGTCTTCGTAATTTTCAAAGATGTCAAAACTCGATGCGGATGGACTGAACAGCACGACATCGAATTCATCTATTCTTTTTTTCAAGGATTCCATCAGCTCATCGAGATCTCCAACTCTTTCATATTTCAAACCATGGATTTCCAGTATCGGAGCCACCACTTCGGAGATTTCTCCCATCGTGAAGATGAAGGATACCATGTCCTTGATCCTCTTCACCATCTTGGCGTAATTTTCACCCTTTGGTCTTCCCTGCAGAATGAGACAAATTCTTCTTCCCTTGTAATATTCAACCGCGGACACGGTCGAAGAACCGTTGGTGGATTTCGAATCGTTGACGAAGATAACTCCGTTGTAATCGAAGAATTCCTCCAGCCGATGCTCTGAGGTCTTGAATCTTTCGAGGTATCTCAGAGCGTCGCTCGGTTCCACGAATCTCATGGTTGCACCGATTGAAGCCATCAAGTTGTAGAGGTTGTGTTTGCCTTTGATATTTTTCGGTATGGAGAATCTTCTTCCATCAACGACAAGATCGAGTTTATCCACATGTATTCTCGATTCAGGTTTCATGGAGAATGAAACCAATTCCCCTGTGGTTTTCACGTTCCTCAAAAATTCGCAATCCACGTTCAAAACCGCAAGATCACTTTCACTCTGATTCTCCAGTATTCTCAACTTCGCACGAATGTATCCCTCAAAATTTCCATGCCAATCTATGTGGTCCTCCTCTATGTTTGTTATCACTGCCACATCCAAGTGAAGTTCCTCGATGTCGGCAAGTTGAAAACTGCTCAACTCTAAGATCGCAAAATCGTATATTCCATCGAACCTCAGAATCTCACAGAATGGTTTCCCTATGTTGGCTCCCGTGAAGATCGAATATCCAGCTTCATTCATCACCATCTCCACCATTTCAACCGTCGTGGTTTTTCCATTCGTTCCCGTCACGCCGATCAAGGTGGGTAGTGTTCCTTTATTCTTCAGGAATCTGTACGTGAATTCAACCTCCGTTTCAACGCGTATTCCTTCTTTCAAAGCTTTTTGGAGAATCTCCATGTTTGGATTCACACCGGGGCTTCTTATTATCAGATCGCAATCCAATATCCTATTCGTGTGGTTTTCCTCCCACAGATCGTTGTTTCTGCTCAGCATTTCCTTGAGATCATCGGGTATTTTACTTTTTTCGGAGACGAAGAAGACCAACTCGGGATCGATGGATTTCATGACATTGTAAAAAGCTCTGTTGCTCTTACCAAAACCGAGAAGACAGATTCTCCTCATCGTGATATCACATCTCTCAAAACCAAGAGTGCGAAGAGAAGATTCAGCATTGAAAATCTGAAGACTATTTTCTCTTCGTTCCATCCGATCAGTTCAAAATGATGATGCAGAGGTGCCATCTTGAAAATCCTGTTGCCCGTCATTTTGTAATATCCAACCTGAAGTATGACGCTGATCGTTTCAATGAGGTATATGAAGGCAACGAATGGTAAGAACAGCTCGGTGCCACTTAAAACTGCGATCGTTCCTATCAAACCTCCGAGACCCATCGAACCGGTATCCCCCATGAATATCCTCGCAGGCTTGAAGTTGTACCATAGGAAAGGAAGAACTCCGAATACACTCAAATAGAGAATTTTCGAACAATTCCAGCCGAGTTTCCAAAGCAGTAGAAAATATGGAATCGCGGTCGATATGAACACGCTCCCAGCGAGTCCATCCACACCATCCGTCAAATTCACCGCGTTCACCGTTCCCAAGAGGACGAAGATAGCTAAGATGTTGTAGAAAAATGGACCAAGTTCCAGCTTGTCGTTGAGAAATGGAACGAGGGTATATGTATGTGGAAATGATCTTTGGATCATCACCAGAACCAAGATGGAGACGATGAGCTGAAGGAGTATCTTCTGATATGGTTTCAAACCCTCCCAGTTCTTCCTGAAGCTCCTCAGAAGGTCATCCAATAGTCCCACGGACATGAAAAGAAAGGTTGAGATGCAGATTATCGAGATCTCCAGATCTCCGTATCTTATGGAAGAAAATATCAACACGACCCCGATGAAAAGCAGTCCGCCCATGATGGGTGTTCCCTCTTTATATCCATGTATGTCGGGACCTTCCTTTCTTATTATCTGAACTATTCCCCTTCTCCTCAGGAATCTTTCGAATCTTGGATAGAGCAGGTAATTTATCAAAAAAATTGAGATCGGAAGCACCAAATCATCGATCAGCATCAGAAATTGCTTAGATTCCTCCATACTTCTTCCATCACCCTTTCAATTTCGATCGCTCTGGATGCCTTGAAGTATATCAAATCTCCTTTCTCAACCACGGAGAGGATATCTTGAGCTAACTTCAACGGATCCTTCTCTTCACGAAGGTTCAACCCGTTCAATTCATCTCTGATCATCAAGATTTCAGGGTCTTTCAGGTAAATGAACACGATGTCGAAGGTTCCCAGCAGTCTTCCAAGTTCCGCATGATACCATCCGCTGAATTTCCCGAGTTCCTTCATAGCCCCGATGACCGCTATCCTCTTCTTAGCTGGCAGGTTGGATATTGTCCCGACCGCTTTTTTCACCGATTCCACGTTGGAGTTGTAAGTATCATCTATCAGCAGGATATCATGTACCTTGCTCAACTTGAATCTGCCATCTGGAAGTTCAAAATCCTCGAAGGTTTCCACTTTCACCTCGTATCCCATGGAATCGATCAAGCAGAGAACCGCGGATAGATCGAGAAGTTGCCCTTCATTCCAAACATTTTTTAATTTTATTTCCGTTCTTTTTCCATCGATGAAATATATGGATCTCGTTGCAAAGGACCCATTTTCGATCTCGTATGACCATCCAGCTAATCTCACCTTTCCCTTCTTCCTTCCGAAACCGGAGTATCGTAGATTTCTCCTGATATTTTTCAGATTGGATATTCTTATATCATCCTCGTTGATGATCGCCAAGCTGAAGGGTTCGAGTGAGAAGATCAGTTTCGCTTTCTCGTAGAACAGTTCTTCGAGGGAATCGAAATTTCCGACGTGAGCGGAACCAAGGTTCAGGAAGATACCGATCGATGGTTTTATGATCTTCACGAGTTTATCCATATCACCGGGTTTGTTTATTCCGAGTTCCAAAACGAGAATTCTCTCACCGTGGTAATCATTCAAGATCGTCAGAGGTAAACCTATTTCGGTGTTCATGTTTCCTTCATTTTTGAAGATGGGATATCCAACGATTTTCGAAAGATGGTGATGTATGAGCTCCTTCGTGGTGGTTTTACCGTTGGAACCGGTTATGCATATCCTGACTGAATCGCCACATTCCTCGAGTTTCCTCTTGGCTAATTTTCCCAGTGTTTCCACGGTGGATCTGACCAATATCTGTGGTATGGGAACATCCTTCACGAATTTTTCCACAACCGCTGCGGTCGCACCTTTTTCCCACGCTTCCCGGAGGAAGGAATGTCCATCGTGATGTTTCCCTTTGATGGCAAAAAATAAGGTGCCTTCACACACCTTTTTCGAGTTCACATGGAATCTGGTAAATTCAGGATCTTTCCGGTCGAAATTCCTCAAATCAAGAATATCAACGCATTTTGAAATATCCGACAACCTCACCCTCGCGTTTCATCTCCTTCATTCTCCTCATTATCTCCAGAACCACGTCCTTGTCATAAAATGGTACCTCATGATCGTTGAACATTATCGTTCGCTCATGTCCCTTTCCAGCTATCAAAATCAGATCCTTTCTGTTTGAAATGGCTAGCGCAACCTCGATTGCTTTTCTTCTATCCTCTATCACGAGATATGGCTTCGTCTTGTCCACCCCTTTCTCTATTTCCTTTATTATTTCCATCGGATCCTCGCCCTTTGGATTATCCGTCGTTATTATAACCACATCGGAAAGTCTGGAAGCTATCTTTCCCATCAACGGCCTCTTCAATCTGTCCCCATCACCACCAGCACCAAACACCGTTATTATCCTTCCTTTTGTGAGCATTCTTGCGGTTTCTATCGCCTTTTGTAGAGCATCCGGTGTGTGGGCAAAGTCTATGACCACATCTATTCCAAGTTCCCTGTCTTCTATCAATTCGAACCTCCCCTCAACCCCCCTGAATTCTTTCAAAGGGATTTTGAATTTCGAAGGCTTGTATCCCATGCTGACCATGACCGAGAGAGAGGCCAGAACATTCAGAACGTTGAACCTTCCTATGAGTTTCGTGCTGAACCTTCCGAAATTTTTTCCCTCGAAGATAACCTCAAAACTTGAACCTTTTTTGTCCATCTTCAAATTTTCGATGTGTATATCACAGTGTTCATTTCCTTCCATACCGTATATTAACAAGGGTTCATTCAACTCCACAGACGGAGGTCCAAACATCTTGAAAACATCATAACTCATGATGGCTCTCCCATTCTCCTTCAGCAGATCGAATATGTGGTATTTCGTCCTCACGTAATTTTCAAACTTTCCATGATGGTCAAGATGATCGTGGGTTATGTTGGTTATGAGAGCATGGTCAAACCTTATCCCCTCAACCCTTTTGAGTGATAGAGCGTGAGATGAAACTTCTATGACTGCGAAATCTCCTCCGTTTTTCACCGTCAGATCGAGCATCCTCGTTATGTCGATCGCGGATGGCGTGGTGTTAATGGTGGGATGAAACCTTCCCATGATCGAATTTCCGATGGTGCTGTTGTAACTTCCCCTTCTTCCCACGGATGTAAGAAAGTGATGGATGAGTTGAACCGCAGTGGTCTTCCCGTTGGTTCCGGTTATTCCGATCACGATCAACTTTTCATGCGGGAAACTGTATATGTAAGATGCCAGAACCGCTTCGGCTTTCCTTGAATCCTTCACGATCACGTAAGGATAGCCCTGAGAATCGACTTCCCTTTCGGTTAGAATCAACACTGCTCCCCTCTTCACTACCTCTTTGAACAACTTGTGCGAATCGAATTTGTATCCCTTCCTACATATGAAGAGGGAATTTTCCTTAACCTTATCGGATTTTATCTCCACGTCGTCAACGGGTAGATCAAGATTTGGCTTGCCAACTATTCTGATGATGAGGCCATGTTGTGCCAGAATGTCCAAAATATCTCTGATCTTCATTCCCATACGATCCTTTCCCCCTCCTTGGGATCCGGGATGATGGTATGGCTATTTAATAATTCATCCTTTTTTCCAAATATTCCCAACATTCGTCGATCCTTTACATCAACGAGCCGATGTTCTGCACCTTTCTCATCAAAATTCTATAGATTCTATGTGTTAGAAAGATGGAACCTATGATGAACTGAAACTCCCAACACTCATGTTCAGAACATTCCAAAACTTGAACGGACGATCAGCATGAAATCCCCCGTAGGATGATTTCTTATAAAATAACACGTGTGGGACGGAAATAAGAATGAAGGAGGGGATTGATTTGAAATTCCTGAAGTCGGTGAAAAAATTTTATTTTCATTACCCTTTCCCGGTGACCGTGGTAGGTGCAAAGCACGGCGACAAAATAAACTTCATGAGTGCGGCGTGGCATGCTCAGTTCTCATTCGATCCTCCACTCTACGGTGTTTTGATATCACCGAAGAGATTCACGCATGACCTGATAAAAAAATCCTCCGCTTTCTCCCTGAACTTCTTGGATTCATCCAAATTCAGAATCGTTCATTTGATGGGTAGAATCAGTGGAAGGGATGTGGATAAGGTTGGTGAACTGAATTTGAAGGTTTTCATCGGAAAGGAATTGGAAGTTCCCATACTCAGCGAAAGTTATGCCGCATACGAATGTGAATTGTTCGATGAGAAAAAGTATGGGGATCATACTCTGTTCGTTGGGAAAATAGTTGGAATTCACTACGATGAAGAATTGTTCAACGAGAAGTATCAGCCTGATATCACGAAGATCATACCAACCCTCTATCTCGGTTCGAACGTGTATCCAATGTTCGAACTTCGTGAGATCGTTGAATTAGAGGGATGAATACCACTTGATATCGGATTTTCCCACTTCAGTGAATTGAAATATCCACGAAGAATCGTTCATCCGGGATCTTCGGCATCCCAGCAGGGTAGAGTTCGTTCATCTTTCTCAGGAAGGTGAGAACTTCTTTTTTACACTTGGATATTGGGACATAATCGAATTCCATTCTCTTCATGGATTCCTTCAGTATGGGGGATGGTATCTTGAGATATTTCTTCACCAGTTTCAAATCTTCATCGGGGTTGTTCTTCATCCATTTTATGGATGCTGTGAGAATCTCTTCAAATTTTTTCACGAGATCCCAGTTGTTTTCTAAGAATTCCCTCCTCACGAAAAGGCCGGCTATCGGTATCCTTGGATGAAGTCCCGTGACCTTACCCCACTCTTTCTGAAAATCGAGTATTATCTTTCCTTTTCCACCACTTATCGCCATCGTGACGAAGGGTTCGGGAAGTGCAGCATACTCTATTTTTCCAGATTTAAACAGCGCAACCACTTCCTGTGGAGGAGCATAGAGTATTTGGATATCTTCATCCGGAATCACACCATCTTTGACCATGAAGTATCTCATCAAAACATCGACAGTTTGTCCCCTTCCATGGGCGGTGTATATTTTCTTACCCTTCAGCTTTTTCCATCCCTCGAACTCCTCATCCTTTGAACTCACAAGGTAGAATACCTTCCACTCGTGAACGCCAATCAAGGCTACGTCGATCCCTTTGGTGTAAAGGTTGGCTCCAAGTGTTATTGGAAGTATGATGAGATCGACTTTTCCGGAACTCAACAGAGCGATGGCTTCTTCGGGATTCTTCCATATGCTGAACTGTGGATATTCCAGATCTCCCAGTTTCTTTTCATCTATGGCGATGACGGGAAGAACGGTTGGACCCAGTGGATTCACGAAACTGTATGCGGAGAGGATCACACCAAGTGATAGAATGGAAAGCGTGAGGATTGCCATTCTCATCTTCATCCTTTCTGCCTCCTCTCATCTCTTACCCTTCTCCGTGGATTTGACGTAATCATCTATTATTCTGGCTATTTCGAATTGGGATTTGTTGTCTATGAATATGACAAAATCCGTTTTACCGTTTATGACATCTTGAAAAGTGTTGTACATTCTCTTCACGTCCTTTCTGTTGGGTTTTTCTTTCATCTTGAATCTCTGAACCCTCCTCAACCATCTTTCTAAGAATCCTCTGTAAGATGTTTTCAAATACAATACTCTGCCTTTCTTCTTGTATTCTTCGATAAAATCACCAACATTCTCGACCGATCCCACCGTGACTATGTAACCCCTTATGTTGCTTATTCTTTTCAAGACCTTCCTTTCAACCACCTTGTAGTAATTCAGTCCGTTGTCCCTTATTATCTGCCATGGTTTCTTACCACTTTCAATTTCGACGAGTTCGTCGAAATCAACGGTGGGATATCCGAAATCCTCGGACAGTATCTTCAATATTCCACTCTTTCCAATACCTGGAAGTCCAACTATATAATAAGTGTTTTTCAATCTACCCGATATAGGTATGACCTCCCTTTCCAGTCTAAACGAGCTCATGTCTCCGAACCGACGAACTTCACAAGGCATCTTCTCGTCCTCGGTCCATCGAATTCGCAGAAGAACACACCTTGCCATGTTCCGAGAACGAGTCTTCCCTCCTCAACAAATATCGTGAGACTTGATCCAACGATACTTGCTTTTATGTGCGCGTCCGCGTTCCCCTCCAGATGGTGATAATTACCTGATCTTGGGACCAGCTCTGAAAGTTTACTCATTATATCCACCTTGACACTCGGATCCGCATTCTCGTTCACCGTTATACCGGCGGTGGTGTGTGGGACGTAGATGTGCAGAATCCCATTTTCGAAGTTGTTTTTTCTCACGATTTCCTCGAGTTTGGATGTTATGTCCACCATATCCTCCCTCGATCTGGTTCTAACTGTTATCTCTATCATCTTCATCACTCCTTTACAATGGATATTATCACAATCAAATCCCCTTCCTCTTCGTGGAACGAGAGATCTATCTTCTTCTCATCTATCCCGAGAATTTCGGATACATTCTCAACCAATCTTCTCTTCAAGAGTTCGAACTTATCCTTCGGAAGATAAAATCCCTCTTCCCTTATAGTTGACCTTCTCTTCCTTCTTTTGTTCAAGAGAAAAACAAGCCTTTCCCTCGGATCCAAAATTATCTTCTCCTCTTTGAGAGGAATGAAACGAATCTATAGAAGATTCCTTCTCTCTCGAATATTTTCAGATCCTCCTCGATGGGTATCCTTTCTCCCTTCATCCTGTTGACAATGTTTTCGAACACCTTGCTTACCTTCAAATTACCGTTGAAAACGACGGGAACTCCTTCATTGACGGAAAGGATTACGTCATCCGAATCTGGTATCATGCCGATCACATCACTCGATAGGGCATTCTCTATCTCCTCTCTTCCAAGCAATTTTCCATTTTTCAACAGATTCAGCTTTATCCTGTTTATTATCACCTTTATTCCATGACTTTGTAGCCCCTCCGCTTCCAGTATTCCCATGACCCTGTCCGCATCCGTTATGGATGGAAGTTCTGGATTAACCACGACTATAGCCTTTTCTGCCACCATGATGGAATTCTTGAAACCCCTCTCTATCCCCGCAGGTGAATCGATTATTATGTAATCGAAATCCTCAGATAGTTCATCCACCACTCTGGAAAAATCCGATGGATCCACCATCTCCTTGGTTGCGATCTGAGATGCCGGTAGAAGGTAGAGATTCTTCATTCTGGGATGTCTGATCAAAACCTTCTCCACATCGGCAAATCCGTTTATCACATCCATTATGGTGTAAACTATCTTGTTCTCGAGACCGAGAACTATGTCGAGATTCCTCAAACCTATGTCCGCATCTACGAGGCAAACTTTCTCTCCTCCCTTGGCTATCTGCGCTCCCACGTTGGCAACTATGGTTGTCTTCCCAACCCCACCTTTTCCGGATGTTACGACGATTCTCTCAGCCTTTTTCACGGTGAATCACTCCACACCCTCGTCTCTTCCAGAACCTCGTATTCCGGCTTCTTAGGATCCAGATTCTTTACCCTTATCTTCAGTCTTTTGTTGTAAAATTCTATCTCCAAAACATCGCCTTCCGAAATTCTACTTCCGGCTTTCAAAGTTATACCGTTCCTCTTCACCATCTTGGCTTTTATCATTTCCTGAGATACCTTCCTCCTTTTGATCAGTCCGGATAGTTTGAGAAATTTATCTATTCTCAATACCGGTATTCACCGTCCTTTTCTCCGCCAACCTGATCCTCAACATCGCTTTCTCAAGCTTTGCACGTGCCCTTGCCTTCTCAACTTCACTCTTAGCCATTCTCAACATTTCTTCGGCTTTTTCCTTCGCCTTCTCCGCACTCGTTAAGTCTATCTCCTCAGCTCTTTCAGCCGCATCCGTCAAAATCAGAGCCTCTTTTCCATCCATCCTTATGAATCCACCGTGAACCGCAAATTCGATTCTTTCATTTCCTTTCCAAACCTTCAAAAGAGTGATGGAGAGTTCTGCAATTATCGGTTCTCTCCCCGTTAAAAAACCCATCGATCCGACGGTGGTGTAAAAGCTTATCATATCACAGGTATCGTTCCAAACGGTTTTATCCGGTGTTTCTATACGAAGTCT
>QNAU01000023.1 GCA_003641545.1 Thermotoga sp. | reverse complement strand
GAAACACTCAAACACAGTCCTTTGAGAGATATGGGAATTGGAAAACCCGTTCTGGTTGGGAGAAAGGTTATCGCCATTGAAAAAATGGGATTGGTTCTGGATGAAGAGTATGTCAGAAGGGCGGTAGTAATATCTGCTCATAATGCCTTGAAATTCGGAAAATCGGTGGATCTCAAAACCTTGAAATTCGAAGGTTCCCCGATGGAGGTGTTCGGAATCGGTGAATACGAAGCCCTTGGAATCGTATCAAAAATGGGTGAAATACGGAGGATAGAGGATTGTCTTAAGGAGTGGTGTTCATGAGTTATTGGGATATCGCCAGGGTCAGGGAAGATTTTATCGCGGTTTTCACAAAAGCGGAAGACGAGGAGAACAAGGATCTGTGGAAGACTTTCATACCACATGGGAAGTTCGAAGAATTCCTCAAAAGTGTGTTGGATGTACTTGAAAGGGAAGGACATGTATGGCTTTACGGTCCGTATGGTACGGGTAAAACGCACGCTTCTTTCGTCATAAAACATCTTCTCGAAGATAGGTTGGAAAACATAGAAGATTACTTAGAGAACCTCAAGATCGATGAACGTGAGAAGGTGATATCAGTCAGGAATACTTCCAAACCTCTCGTCATATACAGAGATGGGGCTTCAGAAGTGAACACACACGAGAAGTTCATGTACATCGTGGCAAGAGAAATCGAGAATAAGTTGAAAGAAGTGGGGGTAAATCCTGGTTCCGTTTTCGAAACCGTGAGAGAAAAATTGAAAGAACGTTCAATCGATTGGGATAGAATAGCTGAGAAATATTACAGAAGTCGGTTCTCGTCGGGCGAGGAACTCCTCGAGTGGTTTACCAAGGATAAAGTGAGTGTTGATGATTTCGGAGAACTCATGGATATACTCTCCAAGGAAGGATTCAACCCCCCAGCATCGAACGTGGAAGATATCGAGAAGATTCTGGGCGCCATGGTTTCGAAGACGGAGTACAAGAGGATCCTGTTCATATGGGATGAGTTCACCAGCTTTTTCAACAACCTTCGACCACCCGTGGAAACGCTCCAGCGGGTTGTTCAGAACCTGAGAAAGCCCATTCATTTCATCCTGATAACCCACATACCACCCGAGAACATCAGGACTACTTGGGAAAAAGAAAGCTTTGAAAAGCTCAGAGACAGATTCGACTACCGTATACACTACGACATGGAACCTCCGACCGCTATAGACATGCTGGGAAAGGTTCTTCAAAAATTGGATGAATTCAAATGGAAGGAACATATCCAGACTGTTTACACCCGAGGCAGGGAGAAGCTTGAACCTCTGATAGAAGAACTTTTCGAATATGATGACAAACCTTACAACATCTTCGAAAAAATTTTTCCTCTTCATCCCTACGCGGTGAAGGCTCTCATAGATTTGACATCGAACTTCGGATCCCAGGAGAGAAGCATGTTCAAATTCATGAGTGAAAGATATCCCGAATTTTTGAAAACGCATCCCAACGATGGTTGGGAACTCCTCACCGCTGATGTGGTATGGGATTACTTCTCACCCCAGCTCGGTAAAAGTAATGTTTGGAAATTCACCAACCATTTAAAAAATTTTGAGAAAATCCTCGATGAAGATTCTCAAAGAGTTTTGAAGATCATAGCACTTTTTCAGTTTTTCAAGGAAAATGTGAGTGGTTTTAAAGCTTCCTCTGTGGACGAGATATCAAAGGTTTTTTCAGAAACCCCTCTCGATGGCAGAATCTCTGAGATAATTGAAGAACTTCGTTCCAAAAGAGCTGTTGTCAAACTCGGTAAGGAATATCTCATCCCCTCCAACTTCGTGGATGTGGAGGTTGAAGCCAAACCTGAGGACATCTTCGAGTTCAAAGATTTCGAAGAAAGACTCCGCGATATCTTTTTCTCCAAATTCACGAGGGGACAGAATAGATTGGAAGAAAGGCTGGAATATTCTTTCGAGCGATGGGAGAACCTAAAAATATCCAGGATTCCCGAACCGAAAGGTCATAAAGTGGGGCTTCTCGTCACGATTCCTACCAATGATATGGTTTCGATCCAAGATGTGATCTCGAAATTCGAAGATATCCCGGAACACACGTTGGTCGTGGTGGTTCAAAAAAGTATAGGTGAGATTTGGGATGATTTGGAGGATTACGTAAAATACTACAAGAGCGCTGAAAAAGATAGGAACTATAGAATTTCTTTTGACGCTAAGGATGAGATATTCCGAATATTGGATAGGGAATACCAATCGGAAACCGCCTATTATTACGTTTTTTCCAAAGACATGGAAAAACCTATTCTGGTTCCAAACAGCAACGATGTTATAGATCAGATAGAAAAAATTATAGAGAAAAGATTCCCGTATGGCTTTGATAGATATGTGAAAAGTGATCCGCTGTGGAAATGGGAAACGGGTAAGTCCTGTATGGAGAAGGTCCTGAAAGGTATGAGTTTATCGAGAAAGTACAATGAACTTGAGGAGTTATTGAGAGTCGTTTGGAGAGTTGTAGATCGTAGTTGGAACATCATCGATGAGAACTGCCAAGATCAAATTCCGATATGCAGAATGAGGAAAGCTATAAAGAAGCTGTTTGAGAACAGAAACGAAGTGAGCGTCGGTGAAATATGGTCAACGCTCAGCAATCCACCATTTGGCCTTTACAACTCATCCTTAACTTACGTTATTCTCGGCGTGTTAATGAAGGAGTACCTGGATCATTACTACAGAGACGGGGTAGAGGAGGGACCTCTGAATCCAAATGAGATGACGAAGTTGTTCAGCGATGTGGTCAAAGAGGGTAAGGGCGGGGATAAGAAGTTCATAAAGAAATTGGGCGAACATCAGGAGTATTTCATAAGATTCGTCGAGAAGGTTTTCATAGAGTCCGATTTGAAATCGCTCACGAAAGCTGTAGATACTATGAGGAGTCGGATAAAAGAGATTGGATATCCAATCTGGCTTTTGAAATACCATCCCGAGATGGGGGATAAACAGAAAAAAGTCGTCGATATTCTCGCTCAGATTTCGAAGGAATATTCGCAAAAAAATCAGATGGAAGACGAGATGAAATCGCTTCACAATATATGCAAGAAGGATATTCCAGTGAATTTGGAAGGTATTAGAGACTTCATTTTGAAAAGATTCAAATACGAAGAAGCACTTGATGGATTTTTGAGATCTTTCGATTTTGAAGTGGGGGACCCGAAGAAGATATTTCAAAGATTAGTAAGGAAAATGCAGGAAGAGATCCCGAGATGGGATGAGGGGAAGGTCAAAGAAATAATGAAGGATGTGATTAGAGAACTCGACATCGCGAAAAAACTCTGTGGAATCTTCGGTTTAAATTGTCGGGGTACGGTATTCCCAGAAGAGGTGGTATCCGAATTTTTGAAGGATTTCAAATATCCGATATGGCTGTTTCGATATCACCCGAAGGTGAGGAGAAACGGAGGAATTGAAAAGCTGTTGGATTATATGGAAAAAGGGAAAGAGGAAAATCTCGATTACGTTGAAAAACTCGATGAGGGAACTCGTATCTTCAACGATGTTGGAAGTGCATTGGAGAATTTCATAAGTTCCGTTCTGAAAGATATCGAGAGTGATATGCTCAATACCCTGATATCAAAACTCGAAGAAAAATTGAGTCCCACCCTTTCGGAAATCAGCGCGAAACATCTGGTCAAAGATATATATGGAGAGATAAGCCTTGAAAATTTGAAGGATAAAATCAGGTCCGAGATCTCGAATTTCCTTGGAGAAGAACTGGAGAATTTTCTGAAGAAGATGAAACTATCACCTTATGTGTTGAAAGATGAGAAGGTGAGGAAAGATATGGAAACTTTACTTGATATGGATCGTAGAACACGGGAAGATTTCGAAAAGATTGATCTGAAATCGCTCCTCAGTTTTTTGAAGGGTTTGAAGGAAGAAGACGTGGTGAAGATGTACCGGGAAAAGTTAGGGATTTTTGAAGAGAGTGTGGATCAACTGGAAGATGAAGCGGTTTGGGATTTCGTCGATTCAATACCTGATAATGAACTGCTAAATCTGGACGAAATAAAACTGATGTATCGTTTCCAAGAGTGGTTCAAGGAGTATCACGAGACGTACGTCAAGCCGGAGATAATTGATAGGATTCAGTCCATGAATGAAATTGAGATCAAGGAACTTATGAAAAGATTGATAGATATTCCCAGAATGGGACTCACGATTTTTAAGATGATGGATGAAATGGAGAGAAAAGGATGAAATACGTTTGTGAACCACCGAAGAACGTGATTCACAAACTTGTGAAACACATTGGAGTGAGACGCTTTCCTGGTATCTTGATGATTTTCGACGATGTGGAAACATATCGTGAAACCATGAACATTTTAGCTAAAAATAAAAATACAAAACCCGTGCTTATTTCTGACGTGGCGGGAGATCCATTCGAGGATTTCACTCGGAAGTTGAAGGAACTCCTTCGGAGATCTTCAGGAGTATTTTTCATGCCTGAAATATCTCCCTTAAGCTGGTTCAAGACTAACCAGGGTGGATTTATAGTTAATTTACTAAGCTTAGAGATTATAAAAGATATTATTCTTATCATACCTGTGATCGGTCTCTCACCGGAAGCCTTGTATACATTGGAAAGATTCGAAAAAATGGAAAAAGGACGGAGGGATTCAGATTTCATCTTGCGCTTCAAACGAGTTGGAGAGAAACTCAAGATCCATAGATTGAACTTCAATCCCATTCCAGATGGGATCCACTGCTTTAGAAATTTCAAAGAACTCCTAAGAATTTTTGAAAAATGCGAGATCCCTGGTGAGATACATATAAGCTTTGATCTGAAACAGAGGGAATTTGTGAGCGGTATCGAATATGTGGTGATAGAAAACTTGAAGGAATTCCTTCATGTCAAGGGTTTCTCAACACCTTTAGAATATTCGAATGAACAACAAAAATATTGGGAAAACCTATTCAATGATTTTGAGAAAATGGGAATCAGCGATTTTGAAAAATATGTTTTCGAAATTCTGAACATTCTGAGATTTGACCTCGACGTTTTCGAGAAGTGGGAAGGGGAATACAGATCCTGGCTGATACATGGTCTGCTTAGATCTTTGGAAGATATTCCAACTTTCTTGAAGAAGGTAGCCATAGATTCCAAAGATTACAATGAATTTGAAAGGAAGCTTTGGATGATTCCTTTCGAATCGAATCTTGTTGAGGAAGATTGCAAGCTCAGACGAACAGTTTTGAAAAAAATGGACTCCGATCCACCGAAGGAGTATTTGGAAAAAATGGAATCCAATCTCCCAGAAAATCCCGATGTTTTCGTCGGTGTGAAAGGGGAATACCCGTTCATATTGAAATGGGTGAAAAGAACCTTAGATCATGTGAAAACATCCGAACTTATCGAAACATTGAGGGGTATTTATCCTGATCTTGCAAGTTATATGAGTATTCTCCTGTTGAACATTCCAGATTACTTTAAAAAGTACGTGGTAGCCAAGTTGAAGAATGATTTCTCCGATCTTGAATCCATCGATCTCTCATCGGAAAAATTCAAAAGCAAGAGCCGAGATGGTCTCGTTTCAAATTCGAAACTCAAAACCGTTTATATCGATGGCATGGGAGTAGAATGGCTTGGATACCTTGTAGACAAACTGGAAGAAAATTCAAAGATAGAGTGGGAGATAGCAAGGGTAAACCTACCAACCACTTCGGAGTTTAACTCCTTGGACGCCGAGGATATATCTGAAAGACGTCTGGATAAGGTGCTACACGAAAACGGTTATCCGATGAACATTGTGGAATCTCTCGAGGTGATGAAATATCTTATTGAAAGAATACGGAAGATGGTAGACGAGAATGGAGAAGTAATGTTGACTTCTGATCACGGTTTTACGTCGTTCATTGAGAATTCGAAACTCGAACTTCCTCCCGGTGCCATACCAAAAAGGTACGGAAGATACGCCGAAATATCGAATACTTGTTCTGACACAAAGTATTATCTGTGTGTAAAGTATGAAAGAAAGAATTTCTTAGTTGCGAAAACCCATAGGAGTTTCAAATCTAAGGGGAGCCCTGAAGGTGAAATCCATGGGGGCGCCACTCCGGAGGAGATGTATGTACCGGTTTTGACGCTCTCGGTTCATAGGGAAAAAGCACCGTTCAAAGTTGAGCTTTTGAACAACGATGTGATGGAATTTGAGAAGTTGAAAATAAGGATAGAACCCTCGGTTTCTGTAAGAAGTGTTGTTATGGAATGTGAAGGAAAAATAATTCATGGTGACAGAGAGGATGATGTCTTTGTATTCGACGTGAGGAATCTGAACGCTGGAGAAAAAACTGGAAGGATCATGATCAATTCAGAATATTCTAATGATGTGAAATTCCACTTAATAAAGGGTTCCGAAGAGGAGGAACTGTTCTGATGGAGAAATACGAAGAGAAACTGAGGGTTTACTTTAAATCTCAGAGCATATGGAAAGATCCCAAGTACTCCGAAATGTTCAAAGATTACGGGATCCCGTCCTACATGAGAGACTGGCTTATAAAGAGGTATTCAAATTCTGAAGGAGGATTGAGTGATGAGGACTTCAAAAGAATACTTAAGGTTCTCAACGAGAAGGTGATAGCTAAAAGCGATGAAACCTTGGTGAAGAAGTTGAAAAAGAAGCTGAACGATGGAGAAAACGTGAAAATACTCACGGAAATGGAAGTTGATATAGACTTCCCTTCTGGAAAATATCTTTTCAGGCTTCCACTTATAAACTTCCCTTCAAGAAAAGGTGAAGGAATTATAGACGAATCCATTGTCTCCAAATATGAAGACGAACTTTTAAAAGAGAAAACTTGGGGCGTAATTACTCTGAGATTGATGCGGATCGAAAATAAGAGATACGTATTCTGTGAAGATTTTAAACCATTCAAACCTTATAAAGTTAGCCTTGATTACTTTAGAAGGGTGAGACAGGAATTCACAACCAAAGAATGGCTTGATGTCATCGTGAGTGCAATGGATTATAATCCAAGGGCTTTTCGAGAGGATCAGAAGCTTTGGTTGATAACTAGGCTTTTTCCCTTTGTGGAGAAAAATTACAATTTGATAGAACTTGCACCGAAAGGCACGGGGAAGTCCTATGTCTACTCGCGATTGAGTAAGTACGGCTGGATGATAAGTGGAGGGGTTATAACAAGGGCAAAATTGTTCTACGACATGGCATCAAGGCGAACAGGAGTTCTCACAAAATATGATTACATAGCCATAGACGAGATTCAAACTGTGAAGCTCAAGGATCCTTATGAAATGGTTGGCGTTTTGAAGGATTATTTGGAGTCTGGGACATTCAGAATAGGAAATTTCTCAGGGAACGGAGATGCAGGATTCGTAATACTTGGAAATATTCCCAAAGATTATCAGGATATAAATAGGAGCATTCTTGATTTTTTCCCTGAGTATTTCAAAGAGACGGCATTTCTTGATCGCTTCCATGCGTTTTTGCCAGGATGGATGATACCAAGGATGAAGGAAAATCTTAAAGCTAAGGGATGGGCATTGAACACCGAATATTTTTCCGAAATACTTCACCTTTTGAGATCAGAGTTAGCTTATAGGAAGATCGTGGATGAACTTCTTGAATATCCAGCAGGTAGCGATACGAGAGATGTAAAAGCTGTAAAGAAAAGTCTAACAGCATGTTTAAAAATCCTCTTCCCCCATGTAATGAATCATAGCACCATGTCAGAAAGAATTCTTGATGATTTCAGAAAACTTTGCTTTGAACACGCGAAAAACTTGAGAAAATTCATAAGATATCAAATGGCGCTTGTTGATCGGGAATATGAGCGGACTATGCCGGAGTTCTCCCTTAGGAAGTAGAAGAGATAACCTTAAACTGAGGTAAGCTTCATCCAGTTTGTGTCTTGGAAAATGAAGATCTCAACTAAAGCAAGAAACTTTGTCTTCCAATGATGCGTATTCTTTTGAATATTTCAAGAATTTAAAATTTTGGTTGTGTCATGTAAATTGTGTCTGATAAGACTCAGCGCGAAACCGTTTACTCTCCAAGGAATCTTCAATCGCTCTCTCAAATTTATCGTTTAACTCCCGAGGTATATTTCCCTTTCTTGCCTCATCACCCTTTTCCAAGACATCTTTTACCATCTGGAGGATGTGTGATAAAATTTGATCTGGATGTATGTTTTTCATTTTTAACACCTTCTTTTTGTGATTATTTTCCTTCGTTGGGGCTTTTGCCCCTTTGTTTTTCATTTTGAAACACAATTGATTTTACACTACCAATTCCAGGAGGGATGCTCATGAGTTCATGGGTGATGAAGGCTATTCTGAGTGGGATAGTCTTGGTGGTTTCATACATTCTCTTCGTGTGGATCTTCCGTATGATAATAGCTGGATTTTCAAGAATCGGAAGGGAGATAAAGATAAAGAACACTCTGAAGATGATCCTCGGTGTGTTCATCTTCGTGGTGGACATGGTGATCATATTCAACATATGGAATTTGAACGTACTGTCGCTTTTGACAGGTCTTGGAATAGGTGGAATAATAATAGGTCTTGCACTTCAAGAACCGTTGGCGAATTTTTTCAGTGGTTTGTTTCTCATGATGTCCGGAACGTTGAGAGAAGGTGAAAGCGTTGAGGTTGGCGATGTCTCCGGTGTCGTCGATGTTATACACCTAAACCACACCATCATAAGAACATGGGATGGGCGGAAAGTTCTGATACCAAACAAGATGGCTTGGAATGAAAAGATAACACACCTTTGGCCAGGTGAGAAGCGCAGGGTTGAAATGACTGTGGGTGTTTCCTACAATTCAGATCTACGTAAAGTGTTGGAAATTTTGAAGAAGGCACTTGAAGATGAGGAAACGGTGGAAAAAGAACCGAATTTCGATATAAATTTCATCGGATTTTCTTCCTCATCCGTAGATTTCAAATTGAAACTTTGGGTGAAAAGGCAGAACTACTTCAACGCTCAGAAGAATCTGGCTATACGGATCAAGGAATATTTCGAAGAAGCAGGAATAGAGATACCTTATCCTCAGGTAGATGTCCATCTCAAGGATGGATCTTTTAAGGAGGTGGACCATGAGGGAAAAGAATGATGTTGTCATCAGGGTCGTCGATTTGAGGAAGAGCTATGGTGATGTTAAAGCTCTCGATGGGATAAGCTTCGAGATTTACAAGGGTGAAATATTCGCCCTTCTCGGTCCCAACGGAGCGGGTAAAACCACGACGATGGAAATACTCGAGGGTTTGAGGAAGCCGGATTCGGGTGAGATTTATTACTTTGGCGAGAAGGTGAAGGTCATAGGAAGCGAGATCAAGGAAAGGATGGGTGTGCAACTTCAGGATCCCGCCTTCTTCGATCAGTTGACCGTCAAGGAAACGCTCGAAATCTTCAGGGGACTGTACAAAAAGGGGCGGGATTTGAACGAGTTGATCAACATGATGGGACTCGGTGAGAAAATAAAGAGTAAGGTGAAGAACCTATCCGGTGGTCAGCTCAAGAGGTTGGCTATAGCGGTTGCACTGGTGAACGATCCGGACATTGTTTTCCTCGACGAACCAACAACTGGTTTAGATCCCCAAGCGAGAAGGGCGGTGTGGGACATAATCTCCCAGATGAGATCTGAAGGAAAGACGATCTTCCTGACAACGCATTACATGGAGGAAGCTGAGAAACTCGCGGACAGGGTGTTCATAATAGATCATGGAAGGATAATAGCCAAGGGAACGGTGGATGAATTGATAGGTTCTCTGAACATGGAGAGCGTGATAGTTTTTGAACTCAGAGAAAATTCGATCGAGAATTCGAAAGAACTCAAATCGAGTGGGATTTTGAAAGTTGGTGAGAACAGATACGAGATATCTACGAAGAATCTCGAGGATGATCTTTCGAGATTGTTCGATCTATCCAAGAGTATGGGATTCGACATAGAAAATCTGACGATAAGAAAACCCAATCTTGAGGATGTCTTCCTGAAACTGACCGGAAGAAGTCTTCGGGATTGAGAGGTGAAAATGCATGTTGAAACTCGCGAAAGCATTCTTTCTGGAAGTATTCAGGGATTTTGGAGCTTCATTCTGGATCCTCATATTTCCGATGATCTTATACCTGATACTCTCGACGATATTCGGAAACGCCGGTTCGGAAGATATCGAATTGAAACTCGGCGTGGTCATGGACGAGGAATTGACAGGAATGGGAAAGATAATCGAGGAGGTTCTGAATGGTGTATCGGGTGAGAATGGAATATTCAAGTTGGAGAAATTCCAGACCGTAGATGAAGCTCTGAAACGACTCGAAGATGGAGAATTGGATGTTGTTTTAAGGATACCGAAGAAGACGAGCGAGAAGTTGAGCGGTGGAATCATCTTCGGAAGAATTGGATTTTTGAAGTCCGAACCAGCGAGTCTTCAAGTGTACTACGTGGAGGAAAGGGCTGAATCGAGGGTCGCTGTGGACGTTCTATCCCAGATCTTCGAGAAAGTCAACCTCGAAATTGTGAAAAGATCGAAAAAGGATTACATCGATTTCGAAACCAAAATGGTGGAAGTAAAAGGCGGGAAATTCAACTACAACCTCTATTTGTTTCCGGGGGTCATAATCATGGCTGTGCTGAGCATATCCGTCTTCTCTCTTCCAATAGGATTCACCGAGATGAGGGAAAAGAAGGTGGTGAAGAAGATATACTCGACCCCTGTGAAACCATTGGAATATTTCTTCGCATACATTCTCGCCATGCTCTGGATGGCTTTGATGTCCACCGGTATGATGTATGCATTCGCCATGATCTTTCGTAAACTGGATCCTTCGATCTTCAAACCCACATTCTTGATTCTGTTCCT